>JAAYJG010000099.1 GCA_012523055.1 Ruminiclostridium sp.
ACCGATCAACGGCCTGGCGATTTCTTCATCGGTATACCCCATGGCTTTAAAAAGTGATCTGTGGGGTGCCCGCTCAATTCCTTTTTTAATTATATCACTGCGCATTGTTCTGTCACTCCTTTTATTTAAAAATCCTAATCATCATCGATGATGGTATCCGCCACTAAAGATATTATCAATTAAATCCCACGCATTTTTTGCTTATAGAGCTAAAAATACGCTATAGAGGCAGGTGTCCTAGGGGTATTTGAATAACATAATTCCTGACCTGTAAGCAATTCTGCCTACGCGTATATCAGCTGGTCGATCCCTTTGCCCGGGGGTACGATGGGAAGCACCCGTTCATCGATATCGATCACAAAATCGATAACCACAGGAACATCCTTGCAGGCCAGCGCTTTTTCAATGGCGGGACCAACCTCCTGAGGGGTTTTTACCCGAATACCCACGGCGCCATAGGCTTCAGCCAGCTTTACAAAATCCGGCCCCCTGTCCAGTGTTGTCTGGGAGTACCTTTTTTCATAGAACATGGTTTGCCACTGCCTGACCATACCCAGGGTGCCATTGTTCAAAACGGCAATGATCACCGGCAGTTTGTAATGCACCGCTGTTGCAAGCTCGTTGCAGTTCATCCGGAAGCTTCCATCCCCGGCAAAGTTGATCACTCTTTTATCGGGCCTGGCCATTTGCGCGCCTATGGCCGCGCCTGTGCCATAACCCATGGTGCCCAGACCACCGGAGGAAATGTACTGCCTTGGGCGCATGTATTCATAAAACTGTGCTGCCCAGATTTGGTTCTGCCCCACTTCTGTGGTAATGATCGCATCAGATCCGGTAAGCTCATTGAACTTTTGAATGATATAGGAAGGCCGAAGCGTTCCATTTTCCGGGAACTGCAGCCTATACTCTTCCTTCAAGTTTTTCACGGTTATAGCCCATTCGGTTTCATCAACGGGCGTTGTTCTATCCAGGATTCCTTGCAAAATGAGATCAGTGTTTCCAGTCAGGGCAAATTGCACGGAGATGTTCTTGTTAATTTCAGCCGGATCCGCATCGATGTGCATGATCCTTGCATTGGGCGCGAACCGTTTCATATCGCTGATCACGCGGTCACTGAAACGGGCGCCGATATTGATGAGCAAATCGCACTCTGAAACAACCTTATTCGATACCCTTGTGCCATGCATACCAATCAGGCCGGTATATAACGGATATGAAGCAGGAACCGAGCCTGTACCCATCAGCGTCGACGCAATAGGAATATGCAGCTTTTCAGAAAGGCTTAACAGCAGGTCTGTTACCCCTGCGATAATGGTGCCACCGCCCGACAGGATCACAGGCCTGTTTGCACTCTGTATCGCTTGTGCTGCGTTTTGCAGCTCTGCTTCGGTGAACAGGTTTTTAATTTCAAGGCTCAGCCTCTTTTTCCCGTCAAAGGGTGTGAATTCAGCGGTATTTGCCGTAGCGTCCTTGCACACGTCTACAAGAACAGGCCCTGGCCTGCCGCTTGCTGCAATTTCAAAGGCTTTTCGCATGGTTTCAGCCAGATCGTGAACATCCTTCACCAGATAATTATGCTTGGTGATGGGTTCAGTTATTCCGGTGATGTCCACCTCCTGGAAGGAATCCCTTCCGATCAGGGAGGACGCCACCTGACCGGTAATGGCTACCAAGGGTACGGAATCCATATAGGCTGTGGCGATTCCGGTTACAAGGTTGGTTGCGCCCGGGCCTGAGGTTGCCAGACACACACCGGTTTTCCCGCTGGCCCTGGCATAGCCGTCGGCGGCGTGGGAAGCACCCTGTTCGTGGGATGTAAGGATGTGCCGGATGCCCGCGCCTCGTTTATACAGGGCATCATAGATATTTAATACGGCCCCTCCGGGGAACCCGAAAATAGTATCTACATGCTGTTCTTTCAAGCATTCAATGATGATCTCCGCACCAGTTAATTTCAAAATACAACCCCTCCATGTCGTTCAGCAGGTGCAGCCACATTCATCAAAACACTGTTCTTTGGAACGTTTTGTATAAACATGGAATCATTGAGTAATGTGCCATGCACC
>JAAYJG010000100.1 GCA_012523055.1 Ruminiclostridium sp.
ACGGAACTGGAAAACCAGTATTTAAGCGGTCAATATCAGCCGCTGACCTTGAATGATGCTGTTTCATGGTGCAGTGAAATTGTGCCAAAGTATGAAGCTGCCGGGATCAGGGTATTGCGGATAGGTCTCCACCACAGCGAAAACATGGAGATCGGCGCACAGGTAGTTGCAGGCCCTGTGCATCCTGCGTTTGGTGAACTGGTGTATTCAGAAATATGGAGAAAAAAGATAATTTATCAGCTCTCCAAAGCAATGGAAAGCGGTCAAAAACTGATCATTCATGTTCCGGCTTCCGACGTTTCAAAGGTTATCGGACAGCACCGTAAAAATATGAACTACCTGAAACAGGCCTATGGGTTTACTTCAATAAAGGTACTGGGTGATTGGAAAAACCCAAATTCCTGTCATCTGGAATTTCAAGGTTGATGCTGTTTTCACCGCTGTTCGATAAATAGAAGGTATACCAGGAGCTGTCTGGTTTGTCCAGAGTTAGCATGACCGGTTCCAAGCGGCTGGAATCGACGGGAACTGTGGACGGATCGGCCGCAAGCAGGTACTTCCCTTTGGGCAGGATGAACCGTGCATCTCCTTGAACATCACTAAGCGCAGTTATCCGTGAAGGCTCTGAAAGGCTGTCCATTCTGAAAAGTGTAAGCCTTACGTTTTTTATCGGCTCTTGTGTGTCAGTTTCCCGCAATTTTATGGTCAATGAGTGCACAGCGCCGTCTTCGTTTTTCAGTATTCTTACCTTTGCAGGTTCAGCCTGGGTTTTCAAGGTCAGCACAGCATTGGGTAAAACATCATTGTTAAACACAATGATAGTTATGCCGGCAAGAACAAGAACCGACAAGGCAATCACTTTTGAAAACCGGTTGAGGGTTCGATGAACTGCCGGTACAGAGAATACCGATGCAGCAAGAATCAACAAGGCTCCGGTAAGGAAAGAAAAACCCATCAGGCACATCGCCCCCTGGCGGACAATGGGGGTTATGGTGTGTGCATCGGGTATGAATCCGGATAAATTAGTTATAAGCAATCGACGATAGCATAACAGCAATCCAACACCAGGTATCATAACCGCAACTCCTGTATATCTGAGCACGGCCTTTAAATTTTCAGCGGTTTTTTCATGCAGAAAAAGCAAAAGCATTGCGATCAAGCCCAGAACAGGAATAATGGTGCTCAGCGCTGTGAAAGCTTTCTGAACAGATAATAAAACAGTGAAAACATTTTCCGCTCCGGGTATGAAATAAGGCATCACAAAGGGATGAATCCGTGAAATCTCAGGAACAGCAGCGGCTTCATCCGGGGCGGCTGCCATCATGACGGATCGGATGGAGGAGGTGCTCTCTGTTTCAAATTGGATATTGGACAGAGACATATCTTTTTGTCTGATGAACCTTAGGATGCCTTCAACCAGTGAATAAGCGTTATCCTTGAGCGATTGGCTGCTGAACAGGGTGGTACCCTTCGCGGATAGTCTGGCGGAAGCATTGGTAAAGGCAATCTGAGCAGGCTTCGAAGAGAAAACAAAATCGTAAAATGAAGGGTTCAGCAAGGTACACGAAACAACGAAGTACCATACAACTAGAAATAGTGCACAGGAGGACACCGTGATTACCAGTATCTGGTTCGCTTTTGGTTTTATCCGCAAATACATGTCAGCCCCCCTGTGATGTGATATGAGCGGGTTCTATCCACAGTATAACAGGAAAGGGCATGTTTTTTGAAATGTAATGTATGGAAAAACTGGCTTACTCCGTCACCGGTTCGAATTGACCGTTACGGGCACAAACAATTGCAGCGCCAAGGGCTGTGGCATATTCAGCATGTTCAGGAATATGAAAGCGGACAGAGTAAAGCTTGGTAAGGCCGTCAAAAATATCGCCGCTCTGGGGAACATTGGTTAAATTGCCGGTTAACACGATATCCTGCGTTCCAGCGGTTCTTGCTGCAAAGATGGACAAAACACCGATGGTCTGAAACACAAGGTTAATAATCCCAAGGGCAACATCCTGCTTGGAGGCCAGATCACTGATCTTTCCGAAATTGGAAGCTGTCGTTTCCGGGGGCAGCCCTACAATCAGATTGCTGGAGATATCACCCACTAAAAGATCGATATTTGATAAATGCCCGCCCTTTGCCATCTCCACCAGATCGTCAAAATGTCTGATGTTCAGCATGCGGTTTGAAAGGCCGAGCAGTGTGCCGCCACCAACGCCTGTTCCACCAAGATGCTTCACATGCGTGTTTTCAGCTTTCACAAAGGCGGTGCCTGTCCCCATGCTGACAATGACGGCATTGGAAAGCTCTGAAAGAAACAATCCGCCCATTCCGATGGCATAAAATTCATCAACACGTCCCGTTGGGATGCCGAATATTTTTTTCTTTACATAGGATGAACCAACACCGGTTATCATGATATAAGAAACATCCGAAAGCTGGAGCTGATTTTGGTTCAGAAATTTCCCAAAGGCACCATACAGGGACGAAATGGGATCCGTTGCACGGACAAGAAAGGGGCTAAGGATTTGATTCTCACGAAAACCCGTGATTTTTGTGGTACTTCCACCGATATCAATTCCAATGATCATTTTATTCACACTCCGGCAGGCCTTGAGAGGCCCAAATATTATTCATAAGCAGGCATAAAATTCAAAACAGACTAAGCGGGTTGCAGTTACTCCGTCGCCAAGGGCTTTTAGTTTTGGTAAAACTACGTTATAGACGTTATGCTCAGGCATCTGTTCTTCGATATTATATCGCGGCAAAGCAGGTTGATCAAGTTTTTAGCCGCTCGATGGCAGATTTTATGGAACGATATCCTTCGCAATGAGTTCCTGCGGTGAAATCAATATTGTAAAAGTAAGTTTCTTGTGGTAAGATTGAGCAAGTCGGTATCCCTCAAGGAACCGAACGCACAGACCTTTCTTTTATATTTCGACGGTATCCGGGCTGCCCGGAACTGAAGCGGAGGTGTTTTTATGAAAAAAGTTTCCACCAGGCAAATCACCATGGCAGGAATTCTCAGCGCGATATGCATCGTCATGGCCTTAACCCCCTTGGGGTATGTCCCTGTCGGGCCCGTCAAGGCAACCATTCTTCACATTCCCGTCATCATCGCAGGCATTTTTGGAGGCTACTGGATTGGGGGTATTACCGGCCTGGTTTTCGGTATCACCAGTTTTCTGCAAGCTCCTACAGATCCCACATTTTCACCGATTTGGGCTTCCGCGGATGCCATACAAATTATTCTGCTCCTTATTACCACATTGGTTCCACGTGTTCTGATTGGTATTGTCAGCTCATTTATATACAAAGCTACCGAGAAGATTTCCAACAAGCTATCCATCATTATCTTCGTAGCCATTCAACTGCTTGCTTTCTCATTGAACCGTTGGCAGATGATTCGTAATATTCAAACGGGTGAGTCCTACTGGGTGAACCTGTTAATCGATGCCGCCATCATTATCCTGAACATTCTGGTGGTACGCAGCTATAAAAAATTCAACATGCAGGTTGTGTTCGCCACAGTAATGGGTACCTTGACCAACACCATTCTGTTTATCCTGATGGCCTATCAGTTTTTCAAGCACCAGTTTGCCGCAGCCTTCAAAATTAGCCTTGAAACGGTTAAAAATATATGGGTTACAGCAGGGATCACCAATGGCTCCATGGAGCTGATTCTGGCAGTGGTTCTTGTCAATTATATCTCGTTAGGGCTGTTCGCTTATCTCAAAGGCGGCAAAGGCGGGAACAATCAAACAAAATCAAACGAAACAGGAGTATCTGAATGAAAACGATCCACACCGATCAAATCGCCGAAGCGGTTGAGAAACTGTGTATGGACGCGAATTATTTGCTAAGCCCGGACATAGCGGCGGCACTTGAAAATGCAGCCTGCCGGGAAAGGTCTCCCAATGGCAGGATGATCCTTGAAAGCCTTCAGCGCAATGCTGAGATTGCCCGAAACGAGGCAATGGCAATTTGTCAGGATACGGGAATGGCAGTGGTTTTTCTGGAGATCGGCCAGGAGGTTCATATCACCGGCGGAAGCTTGACAGAGGCCGTGAACGAGGGTGTTCGCAGGGGGTATCGAAAGGGTTTTTTAAGAAACTCCGTGGTAAGGCACCCTTTATGCCGTGAGAATACCGGTGACAATACTCCAGCGGTCATCCATACCGAAATTGTACCGGGAAGCAGGCTGAAAATCGAGCTGGCCCCAAAAGGGTTTGGCAGCGAAAACATGAGTGCGGTTGCCATGCTCAAGCCCTCCGACGGAATGACCGGTGTTAAGGATTTTATCGTCAAAACAGTCAGTGAAGCGGGGCCAAACCCCTGCCCGCCCATCATTGTCGGCGTTGGTATCGGGGGCACGCTGGAGAAAGCGGCATTGTTGTCAAAACGAGCTTTGCTTCGTCCGGTTGGCAGCATCTGCGAAGATCCGGTGTCAGCCACCCTGGAAAAGGAGCTTCTTGAAAGTATAAACGCCCTGGGTATCGGCCCGGCAGGCATAGGAGGAAGCACAACAGCGCTTGCGGTGCATATTGAAGTTTTTCCGACACATATTGCAGGCCTGCCTGTTGCGGTAAATATTGGCTGCCATGCCACTCGCCATGCCAGCGTAATTTTGGACGGGATGTAGTCATATCTTACAACAGAGAGGATAAAAGCCATGGATGCACAAAACCCGGGTACGCTTTACCTGGTTGCAACCCCTATCGGGAATCTGGGGGATATGACCTTTCGTGCCATTCAAACGCTGAAGGAATGTGACCTGATTGCCGCAGAAGATACGAGACATACCCTGAAGCTTTTGAATCACTTTGAAATAAAAAAGCCAATGATAAGCTATTTTGAGCATAATAAGCTTCAACGCGGAGAAGAGCTGATTCGGCTTTTGCTCGAGGGGAAAAACATTGCGTTGGTTTCAGACGCCGGCTCTCCCGGTATTTCCGACCCCGGGGAAGAGCTGGTACGGCTTGCCATTCAAAACCATGTCCCTGTTACAATGGTTCCGGGCGCAACAGCATCTGTGACGGCACTGGTCCTCTCGGGCCTACCCTGTGACAGGTTCTGCTTTGAGGGCTTTTTGCCCCATGAGAAAAAAGAGCGGAAAAAGAAGGTGGCAGGGCTAAAAAATGAAGACAGAACCATGGTTTTCTATATCTCTCCCCATAGAACCCTGGAGGTGCTTGCAGACATTCGGGATGCTTTGGGTAACCGAAGCTGCGCTTTATGCAGAGAACTGACAAAAAAGCATGAAGAAATTCTGCGGGGAACATTGGAAGAAATAATAACAGAGCTTTCAAAGAGGGAAAGCATCCGGGGAGAGATGGTCCTAATCCTGCAAGGTTGCGACAGTAATACAGAAGATGGTGAAAATGAGTTCTTGAGCATGACCATTGACGAGCATATGGAGCTTTATCTGTCAAAGGGGTTTGATTCCAAAGAAGCGATGAAGCAAGTGGCTGCAGATAGGAGAATCCCTAAAAGGGAGGTTTATTCCCGATACATTCTGAAAAGAGAATCATAAGGCACAACACAAAAGGGCGGATATACATCCGCCCTTTTGTGCTGAATGAAATTATACAAGCTATTATATAAGCTTTAATTCTTTCATGCACTCCGGACAAATGTTTTTGCCCTTGAAAACAGCGATATCTTTTGCGTTGTCGCAAAATATGCAAGCAGGCTCGTACTTCTTCAGAATGATCGTTGATTCATCAACATAAATCTCTAAAGCGTCTTTTTCAGCGATGTCAAGAGTTCTTCTCAATTCGATGGGAAGAACGACCCTTCCGAGTTCGTCAACCTTTCTTACAATACCTGTTGATTTCATGTTTACACCCCCCTATAAACTTTTCTAAACATAGTTCGACAAATTTCTTAATCTGATTGTACCATATATTCCATAAAACGTCAACCACTTTTTTGAATTATTTTTGACATTCATGAAATCGCACAATTTAGAATATACCACAAAATAGTCTAAAATAACAAATAAATCATCAAGTCTTAACATTTTTTTTACATTTGTTTTGTGGGCTTTCAGGAAACTTAAAATTCTGTTATCGCGGGATATATATTATATGATATTATATGATAATTAACCTTATGGCCTGGATGCGCAATCGTTCATGATCAACCAGAAAAAAATAAGATGGGAAGGAATGATTTTTAAATGGTTATTTATCAGGTAGATGCTTTCACCGATAAAATTTTCCGCGGGAACCCCGCGGGGGTTTGTATTTTAAAAGAACAGGCGGATGAAAAGTGGATGCAGGAGGTTGCGATGGAAATGAACCTTTCAGAGACTGCCTTTTTGCAAAGGCAGGGAGACGGGTTTCATTTAAGATGGTTTACGCCTGAAACCGAGGTTGATCTTTGTGGCCATGCAACCCTTGCCAGTTCCCATATCCTGTGGGAAACAGGAGTGTTGCAAATGGATCAGGAGGCTGTATTCTATACAATGAGCGGCCGTATTTCGGCAAAAAAAGATCGAGATACTATCGTATTAAATTTCCCGCTGGAAGAAGAGCACCCTGTGGAAACGCCAGATATTTTAAAACTGGCCTTGAAAGTACCTATATTATATACAGGGAAGAACCGGATAGATTATCTTGTGTTGGTAGACGACGAAAATACCGTGAGATCCCTTCGACCGGAATTGGAGGTACTAAAAAACCTGGGTACTCGTGGAGTGATAGTTACAAGTTGCTCCAATAACCCGGAAGTTGATTTTGTATCTCGGTATTTTGCTCCGGGTGCCGGAATACCGGAAGATCCGGTAACCGGATCAGCGCATTGTTGTCTGGGGCCGTTCTGGAGTAAACGACTGGGGAAAAACAAAATGAATGCGCTGCAGGTTTCCAAAAGAGGCGGAACACTAAAGGTGACTATCGATTCCAACAGAGTATATATAGCCGGGAAAGCGGTTACAGTCTTCCGTGCTGACATGGGGTGACGAGTGGAGTCATAGATTTGGTAACATAATCAGGTAACATAATACATCAATATAGAATATCATAGAAATATAATACGTTTAGGAGATGAATTTATGTTGACACCTGATATGGGGTATTATTTTGTAAGTCAAAGCCCGGAAATGATGGTTTCACCTCAATCGCAGGAGTTACCACAACAAAATATGCAGCAGGTTATGCCTATGTCCCAGTACAACCAGATGCAGGTTCCATATAGGATGAATGAGGGCAATTATTCCAACGATATGGATCCTTCAATGTATGGTCAAACAGATCCACCACCTGTTTTAAGCAATAACCCGGCAACCGCTTCCATCCGTCTTTTTAAAGAATTAACGGCTTATCCCAATTACGGGAACCCAAGCAGAAATGCCGATATCCTTTACACGGGTACCCAGGGCACATGGACCTTCGAATCGCCTGCATTTTTATTTGTGCCGGGAAACCTGAGAGCCCAAATGATCATACGCGCCGTCCTCGATGATCATGCAAACGTACCGGTAAACAGTTACTCAGCACGAATTACAATTAACGGCAATGTCGTACATAATGGAAGATTAGCCCTTCAACATGGAGTGCCCGCGGGCGGTATTTTTACAAACTGGACAGAACTGACTTATAATATAGCAAACCTGAGAAGAGTCACCCGTATAACCATAGAAAACACATCCACTGCGGGCACAAACGACTGGATTGCTTTAGACTGGATGTATATAAGACTTATGCCAAGAATGGGATAGGAGGCCTCCATGTTAACCTCCACTACAAGAATGTTTTAAACATGTATACCCCGCGGACAGGTTTCATACAATGAATTGAATGCCTGAAAAAGGTGAAGATTATGTTGAATGATATCTGGTTGGGGATGGTTTTACTAGGGGTGCTGTGGGCTGCCATTAACGGGCGATTGCATCAGGTGACACAGGCTGTGATCTCTTCAGCCGATGAAGGGATTCAGCTGTCCATTGTTTTGCTGGGGATCATGTGCCTGTGGTCCGGCTTGATGCAGATCGCGCAAAAGAGCGGTTTGATCAGGGCACTGACACGTTTTTCAAAGGGCTTGTTCACCGGATTGTTTCCGAAGGTTCCACAAAATCATAAGGCCATGGGAGCCATGGTTCTGTCCTTTGCGGCGAACTTTCTGGGGCTTGGGAATGCCGCCACGCCTCTTGGAATAAAGGCCATGGAACAGCTTCAGACACTGAACCCGCATCAAGACTCGGCAACCGACGCCATGGTTCTGTTCATGGTGATCAACGCATCATGTCTGCAATTCATTCCTACAACCGTGATTGCTTTGCGCAATGCTGCTGGCTCTTCCAACCCCGCTGGAATTTTACCGCAGGTTTGGATAGCCTCCTTTTTTTCCACTGTCGCTGCCATCTTTTTTTATTTCGTCTTCAAAACCTTTGAGAAAAGGCGGGAAGTCGCATGATGGTCATGGAATGGCTTTCAAAGGCCGCAATCCCCATTTTGATTGTTGTTATCCTGGTACTTGGGGCCTGGAAGAAGGTGCCTGTTTTTGATACCTTTCTGGAAGGGGCAAAGGAAGGGCTGTCCACCACCGTCCGGATTCTGCCCGTTCTGGTGGGAATTATGCTGGGCATTGAAGTGTTAAAGGCATCGGGCGCGCTGGATATGCTTGTAATGCTTCTTCAACCGGTTGCACGCCTGTTTGGCATACCAAGGGAAATCCTGCCGATGGCCATACTGCGGCCTATTTCCGGAAGTGCATCCCTTGGCCTGTTAAGCCAGCAGCTGAAGGAATACGGGGCCGATAGCTATATCGGAAAAACACTGTCGGTGATGATGGGATCCACAGAGACAATCTTTTATACCATCGCGGTTTACTTTGGTGCCATCGGTGTTAAAAAAACCAGGTTCACCCTTTGGGTGGCCGTGCTTTCGGGCCTGGTCGGACTGGTCGCATCCGTGATCGTATGCCGCATACTTCCATAGTAAAGAGCATAACCCCTCTGTCGTTCCTCTTGCATTTTCATGGCTGATCATGGATAATAAAGATGGATTCAAGGGCTGTGAGACTCTTTTTGGTCAGCCATACAACCCGATATTTTTCGAAAGAGGTTACCATGAACAGTAAGACGCGCATTCTTGTGGTGGATGATGACGCCCATATCTGCCAGCTTGTTAAGCTTTACCTGGACAAGGAGGGCTTTGAGAACCGTGCTGTGAACAATGGAAAACAGGCCCTGGAGGTTTTCAGGGAATTCACCCCCAACCTGGTGGTTCTGGACATCATGCTGCCAGGCATGGATGGGTGGCAGGTCTGCAGGGAAATCCGTAAATTCAGCAGCATTCCCATCATCATGCTTTCTGCCAGGGATGAAACCTTTGACAAGGTTCTTGGCCTGGAACTGGGAGCAGATGATTATGTTGTAAAGCCCTTTGAACCAAAGGAACTGATAGCCAGAATTAAGGCGGTTCTGCGTCGCTATGACCGACAGGACACGGATCAGGAGCAATTGATTTTCCCCGGGTTGGTGATCAATAAATCCAATTATACGCTGCGGGTTCAGGGCAAGGAAATGGAAATCCCCCCGAAGGAGCTGGAACTTCTGTTCTTTCTGGCCTCAAACCCGAACAAGGTTTTCACCCGGGAGCAATTGCTGGAGAATGTCTGGGGCTTTGATTTTTATGGGGACACCCGCACGGTCGACGTTCATGTGAAGCGTCTTCGGGAAAAGCTTGAGCCTTCAGATCCTCACTGGCAGCTGAAGACGGTTTGGGGCGTGGGTTATAAGTTTGAGGTGAAATAATGTTCCGGACCATTTTTCATAAAATGATTTCTATCTTTATCGTTGTTTTGGTTCTGTGTTTTGCCATTTCAGCGGTCGTTTTTAATATTTCCGTCAGCCGGTATGTGGTGGATCAACGCACCGAGGTGCTGGATATTTATGGAGAGCGGATTTTATCCGCTCTTGAAATATTGCTCGATAGCAGGATGGATCCAAATACCTCATACATTTTTAAAAACCTTCTCGATGCTGTGGCAGCCAACACATCCTCCATTATCTGGATCGCGGATGCTCGCGGATATCTGCTGGCCTACTCATCGATTCCCGAAGTGTTTGCGCAAAAGCTTCAATACAGTAACGGTATTTTCCGGCTGACAAACCCAAAGCAATATGCCATTCAGGAAACTCCAAACCCCAAAAGTGAAATAGGAACCTTTTACGGTCTTTTCGACGAAACCCAAATGCAGTGGCTCACAGTAAAAATCCCCTTTTCCTACTCCGATATCATCATCGACGGCAATCCGCTGCAGGGCAATATCATTATGCACACTCCTGTTCCGGAGATTAAAAAAACCGGAGCGACCATCCTGAACCTTTTTCTGCCCGCTGTCTTTGTTTCTTTTCTGATCTCTTTCATTTTAATGTACATTCTGTCCAAACGAATCACCAGCCCGCTGAAGCAAATGACCCTGGCGGCTCAAAAAATTTCATCCGGGGACTGGCAAAGCAAGCTCACCTTTTCCGGCAATGATGAAGTGGCTGTTCTGGCGAGCAGCTTCAACCATATGATTGTTACCCTTGAAAACCTGGAGAAAATGCGCCGGGATTTCGTCGCAAACATTTCTCATGAATTAAGGACACCTATGACCTCCATTAACGGTTTCATAGAGGGAATACTGGATGGAACCATTCCACAGGAAAGACAAAAGGATTACCTGAACATCGTGAAGGAGGAAGTGAAACGGCTGCAGCGGCTTGTCAACGATATGCTGGATATTGCCCGAATGGAAGCGGGGGAGACCAAAGTGAACCTCGCAGCCTTTGACATTTGTGAAACCATGCGGTTAAGTGTCATCCATCTGCAGCAGATGTTTGAAGACAAGAACATCAATTTCCGTGCAAGCTTTGACAAGGAAAGCATGCACGTCACGGGAGACCGGGATGCCATTCAACGGGTTATCATTAACCTTTTGCACAATGCGGCAAAGTTCACACCCGAAAACGGCGAGATTTCAGTGACTGTCCGCGACATAAAGGGAAAGGCCGAGATCACTATCTCCGATTCTGGGGAAGGAATTTCAAAAGAGGATCTGCCCTATATTTTTGATCGTTTTCACAAGGCAGATAAATCCAGAAGCAGGGATAAAACCAGCGTAGGCTTGGGCCTGTATATTGTCAAAAACATTCTGAAAGCCCATCAGGAAGAGATTCAAGTGGAAAGTGAACAGGGCAAGGGAACAACTTTCTTATTCCATCTTCCTGTAGCAGAGGACTAAAAAAGGTGGGATGAATCACAATAAGGAGTTATGTGTATTTACCCAACATAATTATGCACGCAGAAACGCCGACAGTTTGGTCTGCCGGCGTTTTCTTTACCCAATGAGCGCTTGTACGAATTGTGTGCCAATGCAGGCGCTCACCCGCTGGATCGCGCCATAAGCCTCGGCACGTAACACGCGAGCGATGAAAGCGCTTACGACACACAAAAACATTCATATTTTTTGTGTGACTTGCACGTTTTGTGTGTAACCAGTTCATAACTGAACTTGACAGATATAAACGCGAGCGAGTAAAGATGCATATTTAGTAAACATATACCATGTTTCCAGAGCGCAGTGCCAGGGGTTTTGACAACAGCCACTTATTTGTTGCGGTGTCATCAAAGAAAAACAACGCTCCATTTGTTGGGTCAGAGCCCTGCAAGGCTTCCAGCGCAGCCTTCTTCGCCGGTTCCGAAGCAGGCTTGTTGATCATACCATTCTCAACCGGAGTAAACTGATAAAACCCCCCGGATACTTCATAGATCACACCACTGATGGTGTTTGGAAAACGGGAATCCTGAACCCGGTTTATCACGACCGCGCCAACGGCTACCTTCGCCAGATGCGGCTGGGTGTTGGCTTCTGCCGTAATCAGCCTCGCAAGCAAATCCAGTTCATTTTGTGTGTAGGGGATGGCAGCTTTTGCAGCAACCGGTGCCGCAGCAGGAGCTGATAATGTGGTTTTTTGACCGGAAGCGGGTAAAATCAGTTTCTGGCCAGGGTATATGATATTGTCCCATTTCCCGTTGGCTTTCCTGAGCGCATCCAAAGCAATATTGCTTTTCTTTGCAATGACATACAGGGAGTCACCAGATTGAACAGTATACATGGCGGCAGGTACCTCCAGTTTTTGTCCAGGATAAATAAGAGTGCCGCTTAACCTGTTATCCTGCATGAGCCGGCCTGAGGTTGTGCTAAAAAGCTGACCGATGGTATACAGGGAGTCTCCCATTACCACCTCATAGGAAGCCGCAGATGCAACATTGGGCAAAAAAGCCGTTAAAGCAAGCACAGCCAGAAAGCCCTTCACTTTTCTGTTCATAAAAAATCCTCCTTTACGCCTCCGAGGTTAGTTGTCGGGTTCGGGCCGAGGAGCCCTGCTCTTTGAAGGTTCACCCCAATGGATTTCCCCCGTATTCCTTACGGAAATTCGGCGTTATTTTATGTTGACCATTCTACCAGAGGATTGGAAGGCTGAAAACCCCTAAAAAACTGGAAACACAATTCACAAATTATTCATACTGGTGTAAAAAATCCTTAGTACAATAAAATTGTGAAAGAATTACAACAAAGATTTTTAAAAAGGAACCTTAACAATACGATTTTGAATGCGAGCGCCTGTCGCGATGAAAACAGGCGGCACACCGCAAGAAAGGAGAGAGAATTATGAACGAATTCAGAAGAGATGATCAAAACAACCCAAACAATCAATCCTGGCAGAATCATTCGAGCGATCAAAATCCGGTAAGCCAGAATTATTCCGGGTCAAATGATGCCGGCAGCCAGTCGCCTTCCGGCTCGAATTATGCTCAGCCGAATTCCGGCTCGAATGATCCCGAGCAACGGCCATCTGGCAATGTGAATTATCAAAATAATCAACCGTATTCCGGTAATCCATATTATACCGGCAGCCAGTATTATTCCGGCAATCAGCAGCAACCTAACCCATATTACAGCTATTACAGCCAAAAGCAGCAACCTGAGGTAGATGAGCTGAAAACCTCCTCATTTTATTCTGAAAGGTACGAAAAGCCGCATAAAGGAAAAATGAGGGAGATGATTGTTCCGTTGCTGATCGTAGCGCTGCTAAGCTCTGTTCTTGGGGGCGCATTTGTGGGCGCGTGGTTCCAGTTCGGTGCCCCGAAGCTGGTCGACACAACACAAGCCGTGGAGGACAACTCAGATCTGATGGCAGAGCCGGTGAAGCAGATCGAAATCATCGACAAAACAGACTCCCCGGTGACGGCTATCGCTGAAAAGGTCAGCCCTTCCATTGTGGGAATCCAGGTGAACTACCGTATGCAGGACTGGTGGTTTGGGGTTCAGGATACCAGTGGGTCAGGCTCGGGAATTATCATCCGCAGCGACGGATATATTCTAACCAACAACCATGTTATTGAATCAGCCATGGAAACCGGCAGTAAAATGGCGCAGGGTGCTTCCATCAAGGTAATTTTGCCCAATCAGATGGATGAAACATACAGTGCAACGGTTGTGGGCCGCGATGAAAAAACCGACCTTGCGATCATCAAGATCGACCTTACAGAGCTTCCTGCTGCGGATTTGGGCAATTCAGATGAACTGAAGGTGGGTGAACTGGCAGTAGCTATCGGCAACCCCGGTGGGCTCGAATTCATGGGTTCAGTGACTTCCGGCATTATCAGCGGGTTAAACCGGGTGGTTCAGGTAAGTGAAACACAGGAATTAAAGGTTATTCAAACCGATGCGGCCATTAACCCCGGCAACAGCGGCGGCGCCCTGGTAAACTCCCGCGGCGAGGTTATCGGCGTGAACACCGTCAAGATCAGCGCCACCGGCTATGAAGGTCTCGGCTTCGCGATTCCCATCAATGTCGCCAAAGAAATCGCCGACAGCCTGATGTCGGATGGTTATGTGAAAGGACGTCCACAGCTTGGTGTTTCCATCGATCCGCGTTACACGGAAGAAATCGCAAAAAGGAACAATGCACCCATGGGGCTTCTGGTTGGGGAAGTAATCCCTATCAGCGGAGCCTATAACGCAGGGGTTAAAACCGGAGATATCATTACCGAATTCAATGGTGTGGCTATCAAAAGCTTTAACGA
>JAAYJG010000101.1 GCA_012523055.1 Ruminiclostridium sp.
AATACTGCTATGAGAACACTCTTAAAGTTCATATTTGTCCTCCGCGCTTCGACAGTTATCCTTCGTAAAACCTACTCCCATTTTACAGGATTTTTATCGATTACACAAGAGATGACAGGATTTTTAGACAATGAGCCTCCTGCTTCGCTACTGTTCGCAGGTAAGCAGGCGCAGCCTGTCATCCTGTCGTGGGATCTGTTCGCGGGTAAGCAGGCGTAGCCAGTCATCTTGAACGAAGTGAAGGATCTTATCTTGCATTAGTCATGATGAGATCCTTCGCTGCGCTCAGGATGACATCGCTGCGCTCAGATTGCACCGGATGAATGATATGATGGACAAAAACTCTGACCGGTTACACCAAAACAAGGACGAGCGAATAGGATGATAGTAGATTAACATAAGAGGAGGTATGGATATGGACAACTGCTACGCAAGAGGTTATTCAACCAATAACAGCGAGATCCTCTTTTTCATCATTCTCTTCCTGCTGTTATTCTATGACACCGGGTACGGTTACTAATGGTATGGTCAGTGGGGAAACAAGGCAGATGAAACGAATGCATTCTTGCCAGCTGCAAAAAACACATTACCCCCATGCACCTCCCCACTGACCTTCTATTTTCCCCATGAAATTAAAGGCAGCTGATCACCAGCTGGCTCAGTTGTTCCCGGTTGAGCTTGACAGGATTGTTTTTGTTGGAGGTTTTTGAAGCAATTTTCACGGCATCAGCAGAGGATACGGCATATTTGCTTAACCCAGGCAGCTTTAGAGTCTCCTTCAGCCGGAACAAATAGTTGACGAGCTCAGAGCAGGTTTTTGCATCGTCCGTGAAGACAGTGCCGCATACAACTTCCGTAAGTGTAATGTATTTACGGATAACTCCCGCATTTCCGCGCCTGTCCTTAAACGCTTCCTGCACGCTGACCTGTACAGCCTCCGGGAGCATGGTGCCGCAAAGCACCCCGTGTGGGATGTCAAAAAGGCCCCCGATACTTGAGGCAAACCCATGAACCACACCCAGCCCTGCATTCGCCAGTGTTATCCCCGACAAAAAAGCAGCATAGGACATCCTTGCCCGTTTTTCAAGATGGTGGGGCTGTGCTGTGCTGACATCCTCCAGCGAGGCCGCCGCAAACTCAAGGCCCGACAGTGCCAGTGCATCTGTCATCGGACTGGACGCATCAGACATATAGGCTTCCAGCAACTGACAGAAAGCATCCATCCCGCTGGCGGCAGTAACATTGGGCGGGCAGCTTACAGTCAGCTCGGGATCCAAAATGGCCAGGTCCGGAACAAAATTATCGTGGCGCAGGGAGTTTTTAAAACCGTTCTCTCCGATTTGACTGAGTACTGCATTTTTTGTAGCTTCACTTCCCGTTCCGGAGGTGGTTGGCACCGCAATAAAAGGCACTTTTCGCCCATCATGCTCTAGTCCGTTGCCCGCGCCTTCCAGAAAATCCATCACCGAACACTGCTGTGTGAGCATGGCAGAGAGGGCTTTTCCCGCATCAATGACGCTTCCGCCGCCAATGGAAACCACCACGTCGATTGCTACACCCCTGTATTTTTCAGTAATATCATCGACAAACCCGGGCGAGGGTTCGCGATGAACCGAAACGGGAAAAAAGGAAATGCCTTTTCCAGACAACTCCTGTGAAAGCCTCACCCAATGGTCGGTTTTCTGAAAGGATGAGCCACCTGTTACCAGAACAATTTTTTGAACCTTCCGGTCATGCAGGAGCCCGGGCAACATGTTTATTTTTCCTACGCCGAACAGGAGATCCGGCGTGTGGGTAAACTTAAATGATAGTGCCTGATGCATCACAATCCCCTTTCCGGACAACGAACAACCTTATTTTATTTCAATGAGCGCTTGCGCGAATTGTGCGCCAAAACGCGGGCGCTGAAAGCACCTTCTACACGCAAAAACATCTATGTTTTTGTGTGTGACTTGCGCGTTTTGTGTGCAACTAGTTCATAATTATCTCTGATAATTATGAACGGTCCGCGAGCATTTGATAAAGCATAATGACGGCCATGAACTCGAGGGGTTCATTCCCTGTGTTTTCAATCGAATGGAAGGCGCCGTCCCCGGTTAATATGACATCACCCGCACAAACTGTCTTCAGTGTGCCATTGTCGTTTACCTGCGCCGTTCCCCTGAGGATATAATATACTTCCTCCTCACCCACATGGTCATGCTGACCAATCGAGCTTCCGGGATTTAGCGTAACCTTTGCAAACAGGCGAACTTTTCCCTTTATTTCGTCCTGATTCAAAATATGGAGCATTTCAACGCTCCCATTTCCACCCCGCATTTTTTCACGGATCTCTGTTTTCATCTGTTCAATTTTCTTAACCATAACAACCTCCTGAAGGCTTCAATATTCAATGAACTGAACACCAAATGGTACTCTGTTTCATTCTATACTTTTCCAAAAACCAATACAAGCAGCAGTCACCTTCTGAATGCTTGTTCAATATACTGTTAATGAGCCGGATATATGTTCGTCAAACACTACCAAAGGAGGTGAAAAATATGTGTTATAAAGACCACCGTAGACTGTTCTGCCTCGCTGTCGGCATATTGGGCATTTTCCTGATTGGCCTTGGCGTTTTCCTTCTTGCAACCTGGTTTTGCTTTAAAGCTGTTACAATTGGTACGATTATTTCCGGTATTATTTTACTGGTTGTTTGCGGTTTAACCAAATGTGTAAAGCTTCATTGCCTGGCATGCCTGCTGTTGCTGCTAATCACCCTGTTTTTGGTCATCATCGGCATCCTGACAATTTTCACAGGAAGTTTTGTTGTTGCGTTAATTCTAATCGGTCTGGGTATTATAGCCCTTATTCTTGATGTGGTTTGCTTGATCCTAAAGTTTTGCCGTGTGGCACCAGACAAGGGAGAACCGGCATATTTCACAAAGTAGTTCGGACATTGAAGAGGGCGGGAAAACAGTCTCGCCCTCTTTTATTGCAAGCAATCGCTTCCATTGTTATAACAAAGCTTCGCTTTGTTGTTGCTGTGTGATGTTTTTGCTTTGCAAAAACTGCCGTTGCTATAAGAACCTTACTGCTTCGCAGTAAGAACCTTGTAGCGGTGTGTTGCATTTGCAAGCAAATGCTTCTGTTGCTATAAGAACCTTACTGCTTCGCAGTAAGAACCTTGTAGCGGTGTGTTG
>JAAYJG010000102.1 GCA_012523055.1 Ruminiclostridium sp.
CGGCAATCCTGGGACAGGTTTTCGATTTCCTGTACGATATCATCGTCTGATGCCAGGTCTGCAAGGAACCCTGCTGCCGTTTTTCTGACACTGGCCATAGGATGCTTTAAGGCAGACAAGATAATATTGGAGTTCTTAATGGTTAAAGCACCGATTAGAGCAAGGTGCCCTTCGTAAGTACCGTCCTGCAGCAAAGAAGTCAACAAATCCAAATACTGCTTTGACTGAGCATTGTCTCGCCCCAACATGGCCATTTTCTTAACCCTGGCAGAATAGCCAAGTGAATCGAACTCTTTCAACAAATCTTTCTTACCTGGAATAGAATGATTGAAAAGCATATGTCACCTCAACACATAGATTGCTTCACTGCAGAAACGTATTTGCCAAATAAGGATGTGATTTTCGAGTGAATGCAGTGAAATCAAAAATTGATTTTTCAGGTTGATCATTTTCTTTTATAAAGTAATATCTCATAGTAGCTTACGGTTGTAAAACATAAATTACTTGTTAGCTGTTTTGAGTACCTCTACTGGGGTGTGGACGAAGGCCACTTTTGTATTTTATCATAATTATACTTTTGTGTATAGAAATCCATCCCCGGAACAGCATGGGATGATGAATAGCTTCAATTCACGATCCTTGAATAATGACTTTTGTAACATGCTTTGTTATACTAACGGCAGAGGTAGTAAATAACCCCTTCAGGTATGGAGATGTAGAAATGCGATAGGGTATGCCGGAAGTTGGTAATATTCAATTAGGAAACCATGGAACTATGAAAAGGTCATGAGATAAAAGCTTTGATTTGAATGAAACTCAACCTTGAATTTGAGAAGCATGGAGGTATTGTTTGCAATTGAAAACAATCAAAACAGCCCAGCCCGTTGAAAAAGTAAATGTATCCGATAAGTTCTGGACCGATTATACTGAGCTTGTCAGAAATACGGTGATCCCATACCAGTGGGGTGCCTTGAATGATCGCGTTGCTGATGCCGAGCCAAGCCATGCCGTCAAAAATTTTAAAATTGCCGCCGGGCTGGAAGAAGACGAATTCAAAGGGTTTGTGTTCCAGGACACCGATGTGGCCAAATGGCTGGAAGCTGTGGGATATAGCCTGGCGATTCATCCGGATCCCCAGTTGGAATCCATTGCCGACGGGATGATCGACATCATTGAAAAGGCACAGCAGCCTGATGGATATCTGAATACATATTATCTCATTAAGGAAAAAGGGAAGCGTTGGACCAATCTGCAGGAATGTCATGAGCTTTATACGGCAGGTCACATGATGGAAGCGGCCGTTGCTTATTATCATGCAACGGGGAAGAGGAAGCTGTTGGATGTCATGTGCCGCTTTGCCGATTACATTGACACCGTTTTCGGGCCCGAGCCTGAAAAGCTGCACGGGTATGATGGGCATCAGGAGATAGAACTGGCACTTGTGAAGCTGTACAAGGCAACCGGTAACGAGAAATATCTTCAGCTTGCCAGGTATTTTATTGACGAGCGTGGAAAAGAACCGAACTTTTTCCAAAGCGAATGGGAAAGCCGGAAGGGCCTTTCACACTGGAGGGAGGGATCAGTTCCTCCTCCGGATTTAAAATATCATCAGGCCCACAAGCCTGTCCGTGAGCAAGATGTTGCAGTTGGGCATGCGGTAAGGGCAGTATATATGTACACAGCCATGGCTGATATCGCAGGGGAGACAGATGACCATGAACTGTTTGATGCCTGTAAACGTATATGGAATAATATCGTCCAAAAACAGTTGTACATTACCGGTGGAATTGGTTCTACACATCAGGGCGAGGCCTTCAGCTTTGATTATGATTTACCGAATGATACGGTATACGCAGAAACCTGCGCCTCAATCGGCTTAATTTTCTTCGCGCAAAGAATGCTGCAGATTGAGCAGCACGGAGTTTATAGTGATGTTATGGAGCGCGCGCTGTATAACATTGTTTTGGGCTCCATGGCCTATGACGGAAGACATTTCTTCTATGTCAACCCTCTGGAGGTATGCCCGGAAGCTTCTGAAAAGAACCCGGACAGGCGCCATGTGAAGCCAATCCGGCAAAAATGGTTTGGCTGTGCCTGTTGCCCGCCCAATGTTTCAAGGTTACTGACATCTCTGGGGCAATATGTGTATTCCTTCAATCAGGATACTGTGTTTGTTCATTTATATATCAGCGGTAATGCCGAAGTGGAAATCGGCGGGGAAAAGCTGCGGCTTGTTCAGGAAAGCAATTATCCCTGGGATGGCTATATAAAAGTAAAGGTTGAGGGGGTTCAGAAGAAAACCTTCAAACTGGCATTGAGGATTCCCGGCTGGTGCAGGGAATGGACTGTTCTGGTAAATGGTGTGCCGGTAGAAAGGGGAGGAAACCTGATAAACGGCTATCTGTTTTTGGAAAGATGCTGGAACGCAGGTGACGAAGTGGAGCTTCGCATGGAGATGCCGGTGGAAGTAATTCAATCCAATCCGAAGGTTAGCGCAAACGCAGGCCGTGTAGCTTTGCAAAGAGGGCCGGTTGTTTACTGCCTTGAAGAAGCTGATAACGGAAAGAATCTTTCGGCACTGTCTATTGCGCAGGATCCCGATATAAAGCCCTCCTATACTGTAGGAATCCTACAGGGTGCTGTTATCATCCATGCTTCAGGCTTCCGTACCGGTGAAGAAAATTGGGGCGAACAGCTGTACAGACCTTTTGTTCAAGAAGATAAGCCTGTCGAACTCACAGCAGTACCCTACTTCATGTGGGGAAACAGGGGGCAGGGCGAAATGCAGGTATGGATACGCCGGCATTGCTGAAAAACAGGAATATAGGGTAACGGGAAACACCTCTGTGCGACATAGCGTAATAGGGGATACTGTTCATAGATAAGTAGGCGCAGTCCGGCATCCTCCTGCATTATGTCGAAATACCGGTTGAGAATTCCATTTCTGTGGTATGATTAAAGTGGTTAGCTATGTCATCATTTGCGACAAGTAAATCAGCATCGGGAGGGGAGACCATGTCCCAGTTCTTGTCCGGATTTGGAATTGTGATCGCATATTTCGTGGTGTTTGTTAGTATCATCATTCCTATAAGAAAGCTGTTTCCTCCAAAGAGTGAACGGTTTCGAAAAACACTTCATATGGGGGTGCTTTTTTCCATATTCATCTTCCTGTACGCTTTCAAGGTTTGGTGGCATGCTGTTTTTGCCTGCATTGTCCTGATCATCCTCATTTTTCCCATTCTCCATTTTGCCGAAAGGCTTAAGGGCTATGCAACGCTGTTGGTTCAGCGCAAACCTAATGAGGTGAAATGGAGCATGATTCAAATATTTGTAGCTTTTAGCATAGTATTAACAGTTGGCTGGGGCCTCTTTGATTCTGGCTATCTTGCTGTGGCAAGTATATTTACCTGGGGCTTCGGTGATGCAGCAGCGGCTTTGGTAGGCAAACGGTTTGGCAAGCATAAGCTCCAAGGTCGCCTTATTGAAGGTGTGAAATCAGTTGAAGGCACCGTAGCTATGGCGGTTGTGGCATTTTTTGCCTGCTCAGCCGTATTGCTTGTCAAGGGTGCGACAGTCTGGTACATCAGTTTGTTGGCCGCGGCGGTAGCAGCCATTGTTGCATCCGTTGTTGAACTGTACACCCGTAACGGTGCAGATACAATCACCTGCCCACTTGCCTCGCTTGTCGTTTTAACCGGAATACTATGGGCGTTTGGAAGTATAGCACCGGTATGGCTGTAAGTGAACAAGGTGGGAAAACGCATCCCACCACTATAATATGTGCATTAAAGGTATAGCGTCGGTATAGCAGTAAGTGAACAGCACGGTGGGAAAACGCTTCCCACCACGACAACATGAGTATTCGGAGGTATAACTCCGAAGTGGCAGTAAGTGAACGCGGAGGGAAAACGCTTCCCGCCACAATAATACGCGCATTTGGAGGTATAAAGCCATATGGCAGTAAGTGATAAACGCGGTGGCAGAACACTTCTTGCCTCCGTATTGCTCAGTGCGCCGGGGCCGTTGGTTCTGGGGCTGGGCTTGCTGGTTGGGAATTCCACCACACAAATAGCTGATTTTGTACGGCGCACGGTTGAACTTGCAGCGACCATTGTTTCCTGGTACGTTTATCGTTCTACTTCAGGGCTTCCCAGCGATGATGAAAAGCGCGTCCGGTTAGAGTGCCGCGTTGATATCATAGTTGGCATTGCAATGCTTATATCGGGCCTGGCCATGGGGTGCCTGGCCGTTATTGGCTTTATTCGCCCGTCTGAAAAGGGTAATGTAACCCCTGCTTTAATCATTGCTGCTCTGGGCGTCATCAGTAACGGTATTCTTGCAATGAACTATACGGCAGCCAACAAAAAAACACCAAATGACGTGATGAAAGCACAACGGGCTTTATACTTCACGAAAACGATTGTGGACACTTGTGTTTGTGGTGCGCTTGTTGCTGTCATGCTGGTAACTGGAAATGCTGCAAGGATCGCAGATTTTGCAGGCGGGATTGCCGTTACGGCTGTATTATGTGTAAACGGTATTAAACTGCTTATCCGAAGGTTTACGGCTAGAAAAAAGGAGCTTGCCTGAAGCTTCAGGCATAACTCCTTCGTAACCAGGGCAGGTATCCGGGTAGTGCGATGTGCACGCTTTCATTACACCGAAGTATATCCGCCATCTACTTTGATATTCTGCCCCGTGATATAGGAAGCTTCATCACTAGCGAGCATTACCGCAACCGGGTTCAATTCACCCTCGGTGCCATATCGGCCAAGCGGGACAGAAGCTTTCATAAACTTTGTAAATGCTTCGGTTTTTAATGTGTCCACAGTCAATTCCGTTTCAAAATATCCTGGGCTTATGGTATTGCAGGTGATATTGTATTTGGCCAATTCAGCTGCAACGGCTCTGGTGAAGTTGATAACCCCACCTTTGGAAGAGTGGTATGCGACGGTATCCATGGCGGTGTTTCCAACCTGACCATAAATGGACGCAATATTAATGATGCGGCCATATTTCTTTTCTACCATATATTTTGCAAAGGCTCTTGTTACTTTGAATACGCTGGTTAAGTCGGCATTTAGTGTGAACGTCCATTCTTCATCGGTCATTTCCAGCACCCCGGCATTCTTTGAGGCACCAGCGTTATTCACCAAAATATCAACCTTGCCATATTCTTTGATAACAGCCTGCGCAGCCGCGTTTATTTCTTCCGTAATTGTCACATCACATTTTACCGGAAGACATCTTACACCCTTAGCTCTGAAATCCGCAGCGATCGCTTCCAGCTTTTCCATTCTTCTGGCTATGAGAACCAAATCGGCACCCTGACGGGCAAAGCCCTGTGCCATCTGTAGGCCCAACCCTGAAGAGGCTCCGGTAACAACAGCAACCCGATTTTTTAATGAAAACATAAAAATCTCCTCCTTTGAGACGTAAATTCACATCGTTTTTACAGGTGAAACATTGTTAACTATTTAACAATGTTAGTTTATCACTGTATTCATTTATAGCTAATTGGATATTCCGACGAGATCACACCATTACCATTGCCGCTTTATCAGCATATTATACAACGCCTGGCAGATTCATGGGTTGGTTTACAATACCTATGCAAAGTAGTAAAAATCCGAGTAATGTATTGCTAAACGATATACGATAGGGTATAATATAGAAAGTAGTAAATGAAAGGTGGAATGATTTTGGCTACTAAAACAGCAAATGTAATTGCTCGCGTGGAACCTGAGATAAAGGAAAAGGCGGAATCAATCATGGCTAAATTAGGAGTTCCGGCTTCGGTTGTAATTAATATGCTCTACAAACAAATCGTTATGACGAGGAGCATTCCGTTTTCCCTGTCTATTCCTGGCGCCCCAATGGCACTTGATGAAATGGACGACGAGACATTTGATACTATTATGCAAAGAGGTTTGAATGAAGCGAAAGCGGACTATTCACGCCCTGCTGCGGAGATCTTTTCAGAGTTAAGACAAGGGCTATAATCTATGGCAGGCGTGACCAAACGAAGCAACTTTCACAGATAGATATGGAATAAAGAACAGAAAAAAGAAACCTTTCGGTTTCTTTTTCGCATGAAAACATTTCCTTAAAAATCCACTACATTGGGGTAACCGTAAGGGTCTCCTTTGTAGTTTTTCAGCTTCACTTCCTGGTCGTCGATTTCCTGAATGTATTGCACTCCGACCGGGATTTTCCCTCCGCCGTTGGGTGCGTCGATCACAAAGGTTGGCACGGCAAACCCGGAGATATATCCCCGCAGGTGCGCCATAATATCCATACCCTTTTCCACAGGGGTACGGAAGTGATTGATGCCCTGAGCGATATCGCACTGATACAGGTAGTAGGGGCGAACCCTGTTTCTCACAAGCTTCAACATCAGTTCCTTCATGGTTTCCACATTATCGTTCACACCTTTTAGCAAAACGGTTTGGTTGCCAAGCGGGATACCGGCATCTACAATCCTGTTGCAAGCCTTAATGGCTTCAGGGGTGATTTCTCTGGGGTGGTTAAAGTGAGTGTTAATCCAAATTGGCTGGTACTTTTTCAACATGTTCACCAGCTCATCGGTGATGCGCATGGGAATAACAACGGGCGTTCTGGTTCCAATCCGGATCACCTCTACATGAGGGATCGCCCGAAGCCTTTTGATGATTGATTCCAGGAACGAATCACCCAGAATAAAGGGATCCCCGCCGGAAAGCAAAACATCACGAACCTCGGGATGGCTGCCGATATAGTCCAAAGCCATCTGTACATTCTTCTCCAGAATCGTAAAATCCTCGTTGCCTGCCAGCCTTCTGCGGGTGCAGTGTCTGCAGTACATCGCGCATTTTCCGGTAAGCAGAAACAAAACCCTGTCCGGATACTTATGCACAATGGAGGGCACCTTGGTGTATTTTTCCTCACCCAGCGGGTCGATTTTTTCGAAATCGAAAACCTCCATCTCCTGCGGGGAAGGGATGCATTGCGTTTTTATGGGACAATGTGCATCCTCCGGGTTTATCAGGCTTGCATAGTAAGGAGTAACGGCCATCCTGAACTGGTTCAGGCATTCGCCAAGAAACTTCTCCTCTTCAGCAGATACCGGGATAATTTTTTTTAGGGTCTCTACATTCTGGATACGGTTTCTAAACTGCCATTTCCAGTCGTTCCATTGATCTTCCGTTACATTTTTCCACAGATCGATTTTGTTATAATCCATCACAGTAATACCCCCAATTCTAAACGGCTGACATCCCATACCGTTTCAATCCGCTGTTGAGAACTGACTTGATCAGATCGTCATATCCCAACCCGTTGTATTCCGCAAGCATGGGGTAATCACTATAGCCCGGCGCCAAGCCAGGCAGTGGATTAATTTCAATAAAGTGTATCTGGTTTTCACCGGAAAGCATGAAATCAATTCTGGCAAAATCCCTGCATTCCAGAAGGTCATAAATTTGGTCGGCAATTTGTATCATTTTTTCTTCGGTTTCTGCTTCAATATTGGCCGGGCACTGATATTTGACATATTTTTCATAATTGGTTTTTACATGAAAGCTGTAAATCTTGCTGCCGTCTGGGTTTCCCTCATTGGAGATCAGGATTTCCATGGGCCTGAAAACGTGTTTGTCAGTACCGTTTCCTACGACACCAACGGTAAATTCACGCCCGTCAATGTATTCTTCTACCAAAATGGGCTGATGGTATCTGTCCCACTTCTCTTTCAGAAGCATTTTCAATTCTTTCCTGTTGTGTGCAAGCATTGTTCCCAAAACGCCCTTGCTGGAGCCTTCCGCATTAGGCTTTACAATCACCGGGAAATGCAGGTTGCGAGGCAGTTTGGACTGGGTTTCATTCCAAACAAAAAACACTGGTGTTTTTATTCTGCAAGACTTTACGATTTTCTTCGCAAGCCCCTTGTCCAGTGCTATACATAAGGTGGTCTCGTCTGACCCGGTGAATGGTATGGAATATAGGTTTAAAATGGCAGGAACCTGTGCTTCCCGGCCTCTTCCTCCTTTTCCCTCCGC
>JAAYJG010000103.1 GCA_012523055.1 Ruminiclostridium sp.
ATAAAATCCATTTTAAATCACAAATTTTAAACTACAAGCCTTTAAAAAGCTGCTGCATAGTTAGCAACAGCTTTTACTTTCTATAAAGTTAACACCATTTTTTAATGTCTGATACCAAAGTCAGGTATTATACCTGAAATGGAGCAGAAAAGAAATGAATTTCCCGATTGATTTCGAAAAAAAGTTCCAAACACTGATGAGTTTATCGGAATATGACGAATTCATATCAGCGCTTCATCAGCCAAGGGTAGCAGGCCTGAGGATAAACCGCCTGAAGCTGGATCTGCCGCACTGGCATGAAATATCCCCGTTTCAGACAGAACCGGTTCCCTGGACCAGTGATGGCTTCTATCTTGAAGAAGATAACCGCCCAGGCATGCATCCATATTATCATGCGGGTATCTATTATATTCAGGAGCCCAGTGCGATGCTTCCTGCACATTTGCTGTCTGCACAGCCCGGGGACAGGGTCCTGGATTTATGCGCCGCGCCCGGGGGTAAGACCGTAAAGCTGGCAGCCGATATGGAAAACCAGGGCTTGCTTGTTTCCAATGATATTAACCCCAAAAGGGTGAAGGTGCTGATGAAGAACATTGAAATCAGTGGTATTACAAATACAGTGGTAACCAATGAAAGCCCCGGAAAACTGTCCCGGTTTTATGAGCAGTATTTCAACAAAATTCTTCTCGATGTTCCCTGCTCTGGAGAAGGGATGTTCCGTAAGGACGCTGAAATGGTTAAAAGCTGGAGCCGGTATAGCGGTGAACAGTTACAGGGGCTTCAACGGGAAATATTTGATTCGGCTTACCGTATGCTTTCTCCAGGTGGTATCCTGGTCTATTCCACTTGTACCTTCAATCCCGAGGAGAATGAACAGAACATCGCTTATTTTCTGAACTCTTATCCCGATCTGTATCTAAAAGAGATTCCAAAGCAATTCGGCATTGAACCAGGTCGCCCCGAATGGGCGGATGATAACCCGGAATTATTGAAAACGGCACGGATTTGGCCCCATAAGGCAAAGGGGGAAGGCCATTTTACAGCATTGTTTGGCAGGCTTGGAGAAGATGTTCATGAAATAGAGCCCTTCACCAATACGGAACCCACGAAGAGCTTCAGAAAGTTCTGTGATGTCATGATTAACCATGCACCTCAGGGTTATTATCATATGGAGAACTCTGAACTGAATATCCTGCCACAGGGGTATCAAAGCAAGCCAGGTTTGAAGACAGCTAAAACCGGTCTATACGTCGGCTCTGAACAGAGGGGTGTTTTCGAACCCTCGCAATCGCTGCTGATGTCCTTGAAATGGGAGAACATCCGACGCGGGGAATCATTTTTCCTGAATGATCCGCAACTGCTTCGATACCTGAAGGGGGAGACTTTGCCACTGGAAGGCGATAAAGGCTATATTGCGCTTGGTGTCGAACAATTCCCCCTTGGTTGGGGAAAGCTTGGAGAAAACGGACTGAAGAACCTTTATCCAAAGGGTTGGAGAAAAACGAGGTAAGAGCGCAGAATCTTCTTCTCCCGCCTCGTTCTACAAAAGCTAAAGCTTCATCTCCTCTAATCTTTTGCGATCAGGGTTGCAAACTCAACATCATGTTTATGTCCATCAATAAAATTTGTCTGTGTTTTTTCATAATGAATATGGTTCCCGTCCGGTAATTCAATATCCGGACCTGTTTTTCCCTTGATCATGTGGAAATGATCTTCTACGAAAGTTGTATTGCTTCGGTACTCATGAACATGTTTTCCTCTTCCTATGGGAATCTCTTCCCCCGTGACACTCGCAAACCGATGATTATGCCTATCTTCACCCGACTCGGCAAATTCTGTGCTGCCTAAGAATTCATGGGTGTGGGTTTGTCTGTCGTCACAGGCTTTGATTACGTTCATCGTGGTATACATGTTTGTCAACCTCCTTACGATATGTTTTATTATACTTTATGTAGACTAGCCTGTTTTTGTGATACCACATACCGGGTGCCCATGAAGTTTTTGAGGTACAATTTTGTTCGAAACATTAAAGATATCAAATAAAATGGTTTGACAATAGCGGAGGATTTTGTTAACATAAGCAAGGTGATAAAACGAACAGTGAATGGGAACGGAAAAGAAGTATAGAGTTACACTCATTTTACCGGTTGAAGAATAGCCCGAAGGGAAAGAAACGAAGAAAAAAAAGGCCTGAAGAGATTTTGCTTGACAATTATAGCGTTCTATCATAAAATACATTTGTGTCTTTTTTCAGGGGATGCGAAAAAGCTTGGAAAGGCCTTGAATTTAAAGCTTTGGTGGGTGTAGCTC
>JAAYJG010000104.1 GCA_012523055.1 Ruminiclostridium sp.
CGAAATACAGTGCACTCGCCGGAAAAACCCGGGCCATGTATGGTAAACTGTTAACACCGGAAAACTATCGGGAGCTGATGCGCCAAAGAAGTGTGGGCGATGTTGCTGTCTGGCTGAAGCAGAACACCTCCTATAAGGAAACCTTATCCAGCCTGAATGAGAATGACATCCGCCGTGTTCCATTCGAGAATATGCTAAAAAAAAGCTTGTTAAACGACTACCGGAAGCTGTTTTGCTTTTCACAGGGCAACATTAAGGAGTTTTTAAAGGTTGCGCTGCTCAAACATGAAGTGGAAAGCGTGAAAAGGTTGTTCCGAGTGCTGGAGATGGAACAAACCATTAACCTGGTGGAAGACTCATTGCTTTTTCTGTCAAAGTATGACACGCTGAATATTACCAGGCTGACGAAGTCCCGTAATTCCCGTGAGTTTATATCAAACCTGCAGGGCACCGGTTATTATAACGTCCTCAGACCATTTCTTTCCGCGGATAAAAGCCATAACCTTTTTCAAATTGAGATGGCACTGGATATTTATTACCTGAACATTGTCCTTTCAAAGAGAAAAAAGCTGCTTCAGGGCGTGGATGCCAGCGTGGTAGAACGTTCCATCGGAATCGAGATCGATGTGATGAACCTGCTGTGGGTATACAGGGGAAGAATGATCTATCAACTGGATCGGAGTGTGATTTTAGGGTATTACATTCCGCAGGGCTACAAGCTATCCCGTGAACTGGTTTACGAGCTTGCGGACGCGAAGGACCCGGAGGCCTTCAAGCACATTGTGGCACGCACTAAATATGCCGAAATTTTTTTATCTGATAAATATATTTTTGCCGAATTGAATTTCAATGAGTATATGCACAGGTTTCACCTGAGTTATTTGCGAAAATACTGTTTTTCCATATCGAGTGCGGTGTCTTACCTGCACCTGAAGGAATATGAGCTTTCTAACATCATTACCATTCTCGAAGGCATACGTTACCGTTTACCGGTTGAGGAAATCACAAAATATGTTATTGGGGTTCAGGCGTTATGAAAGCGGGTGTGAACCGGATGTGCAAGCAAAACATGCTTTACAAAAGCCTGAGGCCGGTGGGCAGCAAAACCAGGCAGGCTTGTTTGGAAGGAAAGGGGTGGGGAAGCAGTGCCGGTTGAACGGATGAAATATGTGAAAATCGTAGGCCCCATTAATCAGCTGGACGAGTTTCTTCTGCATTACGTCATAGACGAAAATATTCAATTGGAGCATGCCTTCAATCATGTACACAGCCAAAAGGGCTTAACTCCTTTTATGGGTGAAAACCCTTATGATCCGGTCGTAAAAACACTGGATAACCTGAATAAAACGATGAAGGCAACCGTCCGGACATGCTGTGTTGAGCAGCGGTGCAGTTATGCTCTTAAACCAATGGATACCCAGGCCGTCATGAAGAACCTTGAAGCGCTTGAAGAAAAACTGGGAGAGTTTGAGAAAGAGCTCGCGAAAACCCAGGCGGAAGTTGATGAAAACAGGCAAATTCTGAAGCAGCTGATTCCGCTGAAGGATTTAGACATTAAAATGGATGACCTGTTTCATTTTGAGTATATGAAAATTCGTTTTGGAAAGCTTCCGAAGGAAAGCTTTGAAAAAATGAAAATGGTGCTGCACAACCAGGACG
>JAAYJG010000105.1 GCA_012523055.1 Ruminiclostridium sp.
ATAATTTTTACGGTCATCTCCTCACCGGATACTGCCAATGGCTTTAACGCATTGGACAGATCGTTGATGTTCAGAATATGAATGCCGGCAATGGAGGCAACCTTGTTCAGGTTGTAATCGTTGGTAATAATGCAGGATTTCTCTTCCTTCGCAAAACGCATCAGCCGTTCGTCCACTTCGACAGATTCTTCCTGTTTCGATTTTACTACCTTTACCGGGACCACCGAATCCTGCTTCAGGCTGTTCAGAACATCCAGCCCGCGCCGGCCCTTTGCCCGGATCATATCATCATGTGAATCGGCCAGATGCCGCAGCTCTTCAAGAATAAAATCCGGTATGACAAGCTCCCCTTCCAGAAAGCCTGTCCGGCATATGTCGAGGATACGGCCGTCGATAATCACGCTGGTATCGAGCACCTTGCTTTGGCTGCCGCGGCGCTTTTTGTCATCCGCGAGGGTTTCATGCCTTTTGGACAGGGCCAGATAAACCCCGCAGCCGCCAAACAGAACATTCACCAAAATGGTGAGGGGTATACCAATGATTTGAATCCTGACTAATGCGATGGAAAGAAGGTTGGCAATGATAAGGCCGGAAATTAAACCGGCAACACTGATCAATAACTCATATAGTGTGAGCGTTTGTAAGACCTTTTCAATTTTTTCAATGGCCTGTGCAGCATAACTGACCGCCTTGCCGCCAATAAAGAGCATCACGGCGCCAAACCCTATGGAAGCAGCCACCATAATTCCCAGATTGATAAACGAGGTTAAATTCGCTCCGGTGGACTGCAGCACAAACCTTGTGATTGTAAGCCCGGTTACGGCACCAATAACGGCAAAAGCATATTTCATCGCTTTGTCCAACATTCAACCGACTCCCGACACCAAATTTCGTATGAAACTTTATTCTGCATGAAGGGGCTCTTTTTCCTCATATGGCCTGCCTGTTTTGCAGACTCACCTAAGGGCTGATTTTATAATTGATCATCTCTTCCACTTCGCCGGGCTTCATGTTCTCCGCAAGCACCAGTTCGCTGATAAGAATCTGCTTGGCACTGTTCAGCATTTTCCGTTCACCCGTTGACAGGCCCCTTTGACGTTCCCGAATGATTAAATGTTTTACAACCTCAGCTACATCAAACACATTTCCGCTCTTGATTTTGATCATGTTTTCACGGTAGCGCTTGTTCCAGTTGGCAGACTGCTCGATGACAGACCCCTCGAGAGATCTGAAAACCCTGTCGGCGATGGATTTGTCGATAACATCACGGATACCGACATTTCCTGCGCAGCTAACGGGTATCATGACCTTCATTTCCCCGACGGGCATTTTCATGATATAATAGCTTTTCTTTTCGCCGAGTATTTCCTTTTCTTCGATGGATTCGATAACACCGGCTCCGTGCATGGGGTACACGATTTTATCACCTATGTCATACATGCCTTACACTCCTTTTCGCACTCATACCCCGGTTTCTTATCTCTTGTAACGCATCCTCCTGAAAAATGCCGGATACGCAAACCAGCAAAAATATGCAATGCAGACAGGAGATTGAAATCTGTTCTGATATTGCTGGATGGTCGCTGCGGGATACCCGCAAGCGCTTTGTTAGTATATGCTTCAGCACGAAATAAATACAAGCCTGTATACTCCAGTATACTACAAAGGCCAAAAGAAGTCAAAAGCAGAAAAACTGTTGTTTTGCCGGGAGCGGATTTGCTGTCGGTGAATCGGTCTTTTTGTTAATTCCTGCGATGAAAGAGGGGCTGACAACAACCATTTTCGTTTGACAAAGCTTACGGGTTAAAATTATAATGTTATATAAGATGATTTCATAAGCTCACACAGCGGAATCATCGGATGAAAAGGGGTGTGTAGAGAGTGACTCAGCTCAAAGATACGGTTCTGGACAAATTCCAGTATACTACCCAGGACTTGCTCATCCGGAACAGAAGTATTTTGGATTGTATGACCAAAATGACCGATTCCTGTTCAAGGGTATCCCGAACGCTGGCAAAGGCCGTTACCCAATGCGGGTGCATTCAAATCAGCGGCGAAAAACAGGATATTCCCTCCTTTACAGATATGGATGAAATGAAAAACCATATGCAGTCCCATGTGAAGGGCGTGCTTTGTGAAAACTGCCGTGACCTTCTTGAAAAAGATATCGGGCGTAACCTTTTTTATCTGTCATCCATCTGCAACACGCTGGATCTCAACCTGTACGACATCATCATCAAAGAACTCGACCGCTTGAAGCTTTTAGGGAAATACAGCCTGCGGTAAGCCCCCGTCCTCCCATGATTATGCGCAAGTCAGCACTGCTGGCTTGTTTTTTTCGTATTTATCCAAACAAGAAGTTATGCAGTCAGTGCGGGTATAAAAAACCCCCTCCTTCAAATTGCGAAAATAATTATTTGGTGGGAGTTCAACCAAACAAATAGCTCAGCGCTTCTTCCACAGTTCCCGCATATAACAGCTCCATTCCCTCGTTGGTACTGTTCAGTTTGCTTTGGTTACCAGCAGGCAGGATACACTTTTTGAAACCCATCCGCAAGGCTTCCATCACCCTTTTTTCAGCCTGGCTGACAGGGCGAACTTCGCCTGTAAGGCCAACCTCACCCATCACGACGATTTCTGAAGCGATGGGTTTGTTTCGGAAGCTTCCGGCGATGCTGGCCACAATGCCCATATCGCAGGCAGGCTCGTCCAGCCTGATTCCGCCCACCACATTTACATAGGCATCAAAGCTGTACAGCTGCATACCCACCTTCTTTTCCAGAACCGCCATCAGCATCGTCAGCCGATTGTAATCAATACCCGTAGCCATACGCCGGGGCATTTGAAAGCTGGTGGGGGTCACCAGTGCCTGCACCTCCAGCAGCATTGGCCGCGTGCCTTCCAGGCTTGCCACCACAACCGAACCGGACTGGTCCTTTGCCCTGCCGTCCAGCAAAAGCCCGGAAGGGTTTCCCACCTCGATTAGCCCTTCCTGGCGCATTTCAAACAGCCCCAGTTCGTTGGTGGAACCGAAACGGTTCTCGACCGCCCGAAGAATTCTGTAGTTCTGATGCCTTTCGCCTTCAAAGTACAAAACCGTGTCCACCATATGCTCCAGCACTCTCGGGCCTGCGATGGCCCCTTCCTTGGTCACATGGCCCACCACGAAAACAGTCATTCCAATCCCTTTGGCAATGCGCATCAAATGTCCGGTCACCTCGCGCACCTGGCTGACACTGCCCGGAGCGGAGGTAAGCTCTTCGCTGTATACGGTCTGAATGGAATCGAGGATGACCACCTGAGGGCTGTTTTCCTCAATCAGCTTTTCCACGCTTTGAAAACTCGTTTCTGAAACCATTAAAATATTCGGGTGATTGACTGAAAGCCTGTCGGCTCTGATTTTGATCTGTTTGACCGATTCTTCTCCGGATATGTACAAAATTTTCTGTTTTGGCGCCAGGACTCCGCATACCTGCAGTAACAGAGTGGATTTCCCGATTCCGGGATCACCGCCCACCAGCACCAGGGAGCCACCGACAAGTCCGCCTCCGAGAACCCTGTCCAATTCAGGCATACCGGTTTTTACCCTTTCCTCTGTATCTTTTGAAACTTCGGTTAACGGGATGGCTTTTGCCGCGGTTCCAACCGATATATTCCCCCGTTTCACGGTTTCAGCTTCCTCGGTAAAGGTGTTCCACTGCAGACAGGCCGGGCATTTCCCCAGCCATTTTCCGGTTTCATAACCACATTCCGAGCATACAAACTTCGTTTTCTGCTTTGACATTCAAACTCCTCCCCTAGGGATCACAGCATAATCCCGGCCGGTAAACGCTGATGATTGAAATACCGACATTGGAAATATCATTCGATCATGGTGTATTGGATAACAACCCTCCGCTTTCGAGAAACCTTGTTAAGGCCAAAACAAACATCGCGTGGGACCATGTTAATGGAATCACCCATGCGGGCCTGCCATCATTCCTGTCGACCTGTTCGGGCAGCAGATCCAGATGGGTGCGGCTTCGGATGGACCATCTCAGATAAGCCTCAGCCTTCTTCACCTCACCTGTTTCCAGGTGGTACATGGCCATCCAGAGGGTTGCGATAATCCAGGGATTGCCCCCCGCATAATGGTCTTGTTCATATCTCATAAGCCCACCGGCCTTTTCACAACTTAAATGCTTTTCCAGCAGGGCAGCTGTTTTTCTTACAGAAGGGGCATCCGGCTTAAGAACCCCGAAAGGAATCGCCGGCCCCAGAAGGCTGATATCCATTTTTTTATCGGTCATCGATACCTCCCAGGAATATCCCTTGGGGTTCACCTGGATCCATACGGTTTGATCGGAGGGCTCCTTCCCCCAGGGGTTCAGCTTGACCCGAACGCTCCGAAGGAAGATTCCGGTTTCTTCATCCACAAGGACTTTACCCATGGCCTGAAGGATTTTTTCTGCGCACTGAAGCCAGCCCCGCGTGGTTTCCACTGCCGCCCCCAGCAGGCGCCCCATTTCCGCCGCTGACTGAAGGCCTGCGATTACCGCGGCGGTAGAGTAGGTGTGCTCACCCTTTCTTTCTTCCCACAAATCAAAGGTTGGCTTTGGCAAGTCTGTTTCAGGATCGAGAAAGCCTGCCAGGAAATCAGCTGCCTTCACAACGGCCGGCCACATCTTCTCAAGAAAAAGGGACTCCCTGGTTATGTTGTAATGACAGAGCATCCCAAACAGAACCGATCCGGTCTCATCGATTTGAATGCCCCAGGACGGTGCCAGGCTGCCGTTCATATGATAACGCTGATGCCAGAAGCCTTCCGTTTCCTGAACCCGGACGGCCCACTCATAAAACCTTGTAGTATCCTGGTAAAGGCCTGCCGCGTCGAGGGCTTGCGTAATAAAAGCCGCATCCCGGCACCAGCAAAATGCGTACCGTCCGCATTGGGTGAACCCTTCGTCTATTTCAGGAGAAGCCAGCAGGCCGCCCGTGTTTTTATCGGACATCAGCTTGAACAGCAGCAGTGAACGTTTGTATATTCTGTCTACATATTCGTTTCCGCTTTTTATTGGCTTGCAGCTTTTCAGGAACTCAAGCCAATATTTTCTGGTCTGTTCGATCAGTGTATGACAGCCTGCTGCTTTTATCCTGATGGTGAGTACCTTTACATCGGCATAGTTCCGGGCAAACGCGATGTACAGTGTAAACTCCTTCAGCCCGCCCGGCGGCAGTAACCCAATGTCCCACTGCATAGCTCCGTCGGGGGACATTCCCACGCTGTCGGGCCCCGTAAGCTTTCCGTCCCATATGGCGCCGAAAGGGTTGTTTCCTATCTGAAAATGTCGAACCTCCAGGCTTGAGCCAATGGCAAAGACTCCTCCATGTCTGTAATGTACCAGTGCATCCAGCTGAAAATCAAACAGGGTGTTACCCATGTCTGCAGGGGAGGATATCACATGGGAGGCAATGCCCATGCCGATATGAATATCTTCGCTGCCCAGGTTCTGAATGGTATAGTGCCTTACCAGTACATCTTCATCCGGAAGGCAAAAGTCTGTTTGCGTTACCGCAAGCGGAAGGCTGGAAAAAACAGCGATGGTCTCAAGAATATTTGTGTCATCCAAATATCGCTGGCTCACCTCATGTTCACCTTCGCTGAACCATATGGTACTGTTCGATTTGGTGGTGTCAAAAAAACCTGTCAGCATTTTCTCGAGATGCTGCGGGAAATCGATTTCTGGCCAATAAAGCCGAATCAATTCGCCTGTTTCGGTAATACAGCCGAGCATGCTGCCATTGCCGATGACAGCGTTGTTATTATATGGTTTTCCCATGTAACCCTCCTGCGAAAAAAGAAGAAAATCAACAGCATTTAAAACCGGGAACAAGCGGGCAACCGCCTGTTTCATTCTCCCGTTACATTATAACAACGGAAGCGAATGCTTGCAATCACAACACAGCCAGGTCGCATGGGCGAGCAGTGCAGCGAAGCGCAACGACCAGCCAAGCTTAGCCTGCGAGCACCAATACTGCAGCAGCAGGTTCTTCCTTCGCAAAACCATCACACAGCAACAACGAAGCTTTCGCATTGTTCCATCTGAAAATACGCAATCAGGTGGAGCGGCCCTATCCTGACCCTGTTATAGCATTCCCTGAGTATTCGATAAATCAAATATTTCCCGGTTTTTGCCACGGGAAATAAACACACAGCAGTTCTTGAATTCTTACCATTGATTGTATTGAAATTCAAATATGCTTGATTTACCAAACATATTTTTACCGCCGCTGTAGAAAATAAACGAGAACAATAAATAATCTTACGTTTCATTGAAAACCAAACGGAGGAAACTATGGAAATCGTAATCCACCTGATGATTTTTTCTTTTTCATATCTTGTTCAGCTCTTTTTGTTCCTGTTTGGTGCTTACTATATGGTCATTACCATAGCAGGATGGATTCCGTTTCCCGAAAACACAGGCAAGGATAAAAAAGCGGTAGCTTTCCAGCGCTTTGCCATCGTTATTCCCGCTCATAATGAGGAGAACGTGATTCGGAGTATGGTTTTGAGCTTGAAAAAACAACAATACCCCTCTTCTTTGTTTGATATCTTTGTCATCTGTGATAACTGCAGTGACGGCACTGAAACGGAGGCCAAAAAAGCCGGAGCGCATGTTCTTGTGCGACAAAACGACCAGCAGCGCGGGAAAGGCTATGCACTGGACTGGGCTTTTGCAAGAATACTAGATATGCAGTATGATGCCATATGTGTTTTCGACGCGGACAATGTAGTTTCCTCGGGTTATTTGAGTGAAATGAATAAAATGCTTTCCCAGGGACATCAGGTTATCCAGGGCTATATTGACAGCAAGAACCCCTTTGATTCCTGGATCACCCTGTCTTACTCCATCGCCTTCTGGCTGTCAAACCGGGTTTTTCAACAGACCCGGTACAATTTGGGATTAAGCTGCGGGTTGTGTGGCACCGGCTTCTGCGTCAGATCCGCTATCATTCGGGAGATCGGATGGGGTGCAACCTGCCTGACCGAAGATCTGGAATTTACCATGAAGCTTGTACTAAACAATAAAAAGGTAGCTTTCTGTAAAAAGGCGGTTGTTTATGATGAAAAGCCCCTTACCTTTATTCAATCCTGGTGCCAGCGCAAACGTTGGATGCAGGGCCATACCGACTGTGCCAGGCGTTATTTGCCGATGCTTTTCAGAAAGTCCTTCCGGGAAGCAAACCTGGCGGCCCTGGATTGCGCCATTTATCTGTTTCAACCCATCCGTTTCATCTTTTTCGGCCTGGCAACCCTTTTCTCCTGGTCAGGTCATGCATTCCCGTCAATATCCTTTTACATAATTGGATATGCCTTTCCACCGGTAATCTGGTCATTGATCATCCTTTTTCAGGTCGCCTTCGGACCATTGGTGGTTCTCGTCGAGAAGAAATGGGATTTCCGCATTCTAGTCGGATTTTTTGTCTATCCGCTGTACTGTCTCACCTGGCTGCCCGTTACATTTGCGGGGATCAAGGATGCCCAGCGCAAGGAGTGGGCTCATACCTGCCACACACGGAACATTTCGATAGAGGAAATTGAGCGTCTGTAAACACCTGGTTGAGTGCCGAAAGCGCTACAAACCCATTTTTTAGCCATCACTTAATAAAATCTCGTCAACATTTTTAGATAATTTTTTATTAAATCCATTGAAATCATTCTTCCTTTTTGTTTAGAAAACTACTACGAAGGTAAATATGCAGTGGAGTATCTTTTCGTTACTTAAATACACTTTAGTGCCGACATCTATTACATACTGGAAAAATGTTTTATTTTTTGGGGGGAATGTTATGAAAAACGGTAAGGAACAGAAAAAAACATCGCCAAACCAGATTGTTGCTATCGTTATAACCATCCTTGGCTTTATTCTCGGTGGGCTGTTTTACGTTAGAACAAAGGATTGGCTGGTCTTCCTCGTCTTTGGTTTTTTTGCCCTGGCAGAGGCATTTATTGTTCGGTTTGTTTTGAATCGTGAGCTAAAAAAACTGGTTATCCGGTTCAACGATCAAATCCAGAAAATCAAGGAGGGGGATTTTTCTGTTTTGATCATACCAAAGGAATATGATCTTCTCGGTCCCATTGCAACAACGATCAACATTCTGCTCAGTGAAATTAAAAAGCTGATCGACGGGTTCTTCCAGCTGTCGCTTGCAATAAACAGTTCCTCGTATACGGTGAAAACAGTTTCCAAGAATGCGTCGGATGCCATTGAACTGATTTCCCGTACGACCGATGATATTTCAAAAGGTGCTACCAGCCAGGCTGAAGAAGCACAAAACGGTGTGCTGTCCGTTGAGAAGCTTTCCGATCAGATTAACGCCGTTTATAGCAGCTCCAATGAAATCATTGTTGAAACCGACAAGATAACTCAGGTGAACACAGCCGGTTTAAACGTGGTGCAGTCTCTGAAGGAAAAAACTATTACCAATAGCAATGCTTCTGAAAAGATCTTCTCGGTTATTGAAAAGCTTGTTCAAACGGTGCAGCAGATCACATCGTTTACTGATTCCATAGAGTCTATCACCGAGCAAACAAACATGCTTGCCCTGAATGCCGCCATTGAGGCCGCCAGAGCCGGAGAAGCCGGTCTGGGCTTTGCGGTGGTTGCGGATGAGGTACGCAGGCTCGCCGACCAAAGCAGACAGTCCAACCTGGAGATCACCAACCTTGTTGAATCCATCAGCGAGGATTCCAAAATGGCTGTCAGTGTCATGGAGGATCTGAGAAAAGCATCCGGAGAACAGAACCAGTCCGTTGAGAAAACAGGACAGGCTTTCGGGGATATCGCCAATGCGATCTATGCCATTGTGGATAAATTCAGAAGCGTCAACGACTCGGTGACCAAGATGCAGACGGACAAGGATGAGGTTATCCGGGCTATTGAGCACATTTCATCGGTGTCACAGGAAACCGCTGCTTCAAGCCAGGAAATGGCTGCAACAACTGAAGCGCAGATAAAAGCTTTTGATGAGCTTCAGGAAGCTTCCGCGGACCTGAGCCAGTTGGTGGTCGAGCTGGACGAGAAGCTGAAGCATTACAAGCTGCGATAAACCAGTAATCGTAAATATAAAAGGGAATGCAAGCGCATTCCCTTTTCTTGTTTCTCCAACAGAACCGTTCTCTGATGTTACAGACACTCTACCAATGCATTCCACAAGGCATCGCACAGTTCTTCCTCTTCAAATTCCAGCTCGTCACTGTTCATCACCACGCAGTCTCTGTCCCCCGGCAGCTTCCTGACAGCGGGGATGGAAATGTTAAAGCCGTCATGACCGTATTTGAGATGGCGCAGCCACTCGATCATCTGCCCGATTCCGGGAAGAGGCATGCAGTCTTCCTTGCTGAAATATTGCTCCGGTTCGGAGTATTCCAGTTCAAAATCCCCTTCGTTCTCAAAGAGCTCCTTGTTTTCATCGAAGAAGGATTCATCCAGCAGCCTGTACCTGCGAAGCACAAGGTTGCTCCTGCCTTCGGTTACAAGCACCTCTCCGATCACAAAAACGATGTTGTCATATTCATCATGAATAACATCCTTGCAGATTCTGGCCATGGCCAGGGTGTTTACCTGCGGCAGCCATAAATCCATCAGATTGGCTTTCTGCGTGGTACTCAGTGCCAGCAG
>JAAYJG010000106.1 GCA_012523055.1 Ruminiclostridium sp.
GATGAGATGCTTTTCGCTCTGTCAAAGGGTAACGGTTGAATGGCTTCCTCAACCGATGAACCCTTTTTCTGCACTGTGACCAGCAACAACCCCAGCTCAAGTCTCTTTAAAAGATGGCAGATGTTCAGCCATCGCTTTTTATGCATGATTTTACTGTTTTTAGGTACAGCGATATAGGAAAAATCAGCGAACTTCTGGCGTTGAACAGCCTGCAGGATGACGTCAAGGTTCAGGCTTGTTTTCATTTCGACAATAACAAGCACATTATCCTTCACCGCTGTTACATCGCAGTGTAAAACCTCTCCGTTTACCGCATAACCCAGGTTCTCAAAATAGCTTCGTACCGGTTGGTAAAGGTCCTCTTCCTTCAACTTCATTCTTTCGCTCACTTTGATTACACCTTTTCTTTTGCATATATTCAGGCCATAACCACTGAACACAACAACCGCCTGTTTTACCGGGAAAGTATCATTAGCTCCAAAACTGCTTCACCCAATTCTTTGTCCGCCAACCTGTCGGGAAGCACGCGTTCATATCCCTGGATACGGAAAACAAACGAGCCATCCGGCCTGCGTATGGTGGAATTCATCACCACCTCTGAATTCTTACAGGTAACCGATACGCTCTTTTTCCCTTTTGAATAATCCTTCCAGTCATAATATCCAAGGTTCTTCATCAAATCCTCGCTGGACAGGCTTTTGCCTGTGTCTGCCAGGCCAAGGCCTTTTTTGACAGCGATACCGGCTTCCTCGGGGGAATAAGGCACTGTCAGCGTCACCGGATACTCGGACGCCCTTCCGTTTTTCAGCTTGTCCATGGCAAAAGGGATGATGTGCATGTTTCCTTTGATGTCCATAAATATGCTGACATTCCCGGAAGGAATGGGCTCTGGAGGATTTTCGGGCAGACCTTTGCTGCGCCCTGTGGTGATCCGAACCATCATAAACAATATGATGATAAGTGCCCCAGCTAACGCCCAAATCATGCAGGGCCAACCTTTACCGCGGTGAGAACGAATATATTTTTCTCATCCTTTGCCGCATCGGGCAGCTTCTCAATATTCAGGCTGCCAAACCCCACATCCAGAAGCCATTGTTCAAGCGCTATGGGGTTTATGCCCTTGTGATAGTCGTGCATGCTTTTGCGGAAATCTTCATCATCATGGGGCAGCAAATCGGCAATAAATAAAACCCCTTCGGGCTTCAGCACGCGGTAGAACTCGGAAATGATGTTCCTGGGCAGCTCGATATGATGCAAAATCATGGATGCGCAAACCAGATCAACCTTTTCGTCACGGAATGGAACCTCACTCTCTTCACATTCCACCGTGAGAATATTGGATATACCCTGGGCTTTCGCCTTTCTTTCCAGCTCGTCCAGCATGGATTCCGACATGTCCATCGCGATGATCTTTTCAACCTTGGAAGCGATGCCCCTGGAGATATAGCCATCCCCCGAACCGTAATCGAGGACAGTCATACCCGCTGTGAGAAGGCCGGTATCCAGAAGCTTGCTGACGATGCTCCGATCATAAAGCGCTGCGCTGATTTCCTCCCATTTTGGAGCGATCTGCTCGAAAAACTGGCGGGTATCCTGCTCGCTGGAAGAATAGGTTTTGGAGCTTCCCTGTGACAGCCAGGCCACAAGAGCGCTTTTTGAAAAACGCCACTCACGCCCGATTTTTCTTGCCGGCACGTTTTCTTCCCTTAAAAGCTTGATAAAGGTTTTAATGCTGACGCCAAACAACTCGGCGGCTTCTTCCATGTTCAGTATTTCCC
>JAAYJG010000107.1 GCA_012523055.1 Ruminiclostridium sp.
AGCAGGAAGGCTATGAGGTTACAGGAGTAACGATGAAAATTTGGCCTGAGCAGCCGGGAACCGTTTCACCCGAGGGTGGATGCTGTTCCCTTTCTGCCGTGGAGGATGCGCGGCGCGTAGCTTTTCAGCTGGATATCCCATATTATGTTTTAAACTTTCAAGATATTTTTGAAGAGCGGGTAATCCGATATTTTACTGATGAATATCAAAAAGGACGGACGCCGAACCCCTGTATCGCGTGCAATCGATTTGTGAAGTTTGAAGCCCTGCTGAACAAGGCGATTTCAATGGGGATTGATCGCATCGCAACAGGCCATTATGCCAGAATTGAGAAAGACGCAGCCTTGGGGCGCATGCTGCTGAAGAAATCGGTTACACAAGCAAAGGATCAGACCTATGCGCTGTATAACATGACACAGGAACAGCTGTCAAGAACGCTGATGCCCATTGGTAACTATGATAAGGAAACTGTTAGAAAAATTGCCGCCGAGTTAGGTTTTGATATCGCAGATAAACCAGACAGTCAGGAAATCTGTTTTATACCCGATAATAATTATGGCGGCTTTATTTCTTCGAGGATGAATAAACCCGCCGTTACAGGAAAATTTGTTGATACCAAAGGCAATGTCCTTGGAGAGCACAAGGGGATTGTTTATTACACCGTTGGGCAGAGGAAGGGCCTTGGAATAACTTTCGGGAAGCCCATGTATGTCGTCCGTATTGATGTCGAAAGCAATACGGTTGTTCTTGGACAGTCAGGCGAAGAGTACTCTGCGGGCCTTCTTGCATCCGATTTGAACTGGATTGCCTTTGACAGGCTTGATCAGCCGATGAAGGTGCGTGCGAAGGTAAGGTATTCTGCAAAGGAAGCCGATGCAATCATCATCCCCCTTGACAATGGAACCCTTCGGGCAGATTTTCAGGTTCCGCAAAGAGCGATCACCCCTGGCCAGTCAGTTGTGTTTTATGAGGGAGAGGTTGTTTTGGGCGGCGGTGTGATCGATAGACAAATACAAGCTGAATAAACGCAGAATTTAATCTTTGCACAAGACTTTTTACGTTGATGTTCGTTCTTAAGTATATTACCGTTTTAGATTCAGGGGATGGGCAGCGATGCTCAAACCCAATTCTATAAGAGAAAAAACGGGTTCAATATGATCATTCTGTGAGGTGTAAAGATGAAACTGACTTTTTTGGGTGCTGCCAGAACGGTTACAGGCTCTTGCCACATGATTGAGATGGGAAATACCAGGATTTTGGTTGACTGTGGGATGTTTCAGGGGCAGGCAAAGGAAGAAGCAATGAACGAGCAGCCCCTGCCTGTAAAACCAGCCGATATTGATTATGTTCTTTTAACACACGCGCACATCGACCATAGCGGACGTATCCCCTGGTTGTACGTGAATGGTTTTAAAGGAGAAGTTATCGCAACAAAAGCCTGTGTTGACCTATGCCGGTTATTGCTGCCAGATAGTGGCCATATTCAGGAGTTTGAGGCCGAGTGGAAAAACAGGAAACGTATGCGTGCCGGTCGGAAACCCGAAGAGCCTTTGTATACGATGCTGGATGCACAGGAAAGCATGAGGCTTTTCAGAAGCATTGAATATGATCAGACAATACAGCTTACGCCAGGTATCAGGGTTTGCTATAAAAATTCGGGACATATGCTTGGTTCCGCATTTGTTGAAGTGTGGGTTCGCGAAAACGGAAAGGAAACAAAGCTTGTCTTTACTGGTGATATGGGAAATACCGATATTCCCATTCTAAAGGACCCCGAAACGATCTCCGAAGCCGATTATCTGATTATGGAGTCCACCTATGGTGACCGCCTTCATGCCGATAAATCAAGCAAAGCCGAGAAGTTCATGGATATTGTTCTGGAAACCTTGGAAAACGGCGGAAACGTTGTCATTCCTTCTTTCGCCGTCGGACGCACACAGGAAATCATTTATGAACTGAACAAGAACCGGACCCAGTATGCTGACAGGGTTAACAAGCTGATGCACGTTCCCGTTTATATTGACAGCCCATTGGCTATCAATGCCACCGAGGTATACAGAAAGCACCTGGATTGTTATGATGATGAGGCACGGAGTTATATTGAGAACGGGGACAACCCGCTTGACTTTGACAACCTTCACTTTACGAGAAGTGCTGATGAATCCAAAGCATTGAATGACATCAAGGGGGGCTGTATCATCATTTCTGCCAGCGGCATGTGCGAAGCAGGTCGGATAAAGCATCACCTGAAGCATAACCTGTGGCGCGAGGAATGCACTATTCTCTTTGTCGGATATCAGGCGGAGGGCACTTTGGGAAGACGCCTTTTAGACGGAGAGAAAAACGTTCATATTTTTGGTGAAGAAATCAGTGTGAATGCCAGAATAGAGATGATAGACGGTTACTCCGGTCATGCCGATTATCTTGGCATACTGGACTGGATGAAAAACTTTGGTGAGCTTCCAAAGCGCGTATTTTTGATTCATGGCGGAGAAGATTCGCTGTATGCTTTATCTGACAGAATCAAGAACCAGTTTGATATGGATCCAATCATTCCTTCAAGAGAAGAGTCCTTCGTTCTGACGGCAGAGCACGAAGAAAGCCGTGGCTTTGAACAGACAGCAGAGCATCACTTCCGGTATCTCGAACTGGTTAGTATTCTTGAAGACATCAAGGAAGGCATCCAGGATGTATCCGAATTATTATTGGAAGAGATGAAATCGGGTGTTGACGACCGGAGAATAGATGCAGTGGGTCGCAAGCTTAGAATCCTGCAAAGGGATATGGCGGATTTGCTTGAGTAACATGTTATTTCTTGTTGCTCGCCCATGCGTCCTGGCTCCTCGCCCATGCAACCCGGGTGTGTTGGTTTTGCTTGTGCAAAACCTTCCGTTGTAATAAGAACCCTGGAGCAAAGCTCCAGGAACCTTGTTACGGTGTGTTGGTTTTGCTTGTGCAAAACCTTCCGTTGTAATAGAATTAGGATAGAATAGTTTTTGGGGAAAACAGGTATGCAAATGAACAGAAATACTATTAAAATCATTTTTAGATTATTATTGATAGCAGCCAGTGTTTATTTGTTAATACGGCTGAGCGTGTATTGCATACCCTTTATCATCGCGTTCATCCTGTCCAGTCTGATCGAGCCTGTGGTCAATTTCATGGAGAAGAAAATTAAAATTCACAGAAAAGTAGGTTCCATCGTCTCCATTCTTCTGGTTCTGTCCATCCTTGGAACTATCCTGGGCTTGATTATTACCCAACTGGTCAAGGAAATTGTGAATGTCTACAACCAAATCAATGAGATTTTTGGGAGCATGCAACAGTTTCTCGAAGCGATGATCGAAAAGGCGAACAATATCTACATTTCGCTCCCCAAAACAATCAGCGATACGCTGGATCAATATTTTGCCGATGCAGCCAGCAACGCAAAAGAGCTTCTTGATCCCATCGTTAAGGGCGCGACGAGCTTTACAATGAGCCTGCCCCAGGCCATGCTTTTTCTGGTTGTGACCATTCTGGCCACATACTTTATGACCAGTGACAGAAACAAGATCAACTTATTCCTCGATAAGCAGATTCCAGGCCAATGGATGGAAAAAACCCGTACCGTCATGAGCAAGCTTTTTTCTGCTTTGTTCGGCTGGCTTAGAGCGCAGTTGATTCTGATGACTGTTACCTTTACCGAATTAACCATCGCCTTTATTGTGATGCGAGTGGAAAATGGGCTGCTGATAGCCTTATTAATTGCCATAGTAGATGCGCTGCCCATATTTGGGGTAGGTGCAGTTTTAATCCCCTGGGGAATAGTTGAACTTTTATCGGCTAATTACCAGCGTGGATTGTCGCTTCTGTTGTTATATATTATTGTCATCGTCATCCGCCAGATGATTGAGCCCAAAATTATCGGACAGCAAATCGGTATTCATCCGTTGCTGACGCTGTTTGCGATGTATCTGGGTTTACAGCTTTTCGGAATATTGGGCATGATCGTCGGCCCTGTGCTGATGGTTATTGTCAAGAGCATTCTGGGCGCGGTTGTGAAAACAGATGGTTTTAAGAACTGGCTGCAAAGGACCTTTGGATCGGGTCGGAAAACCGCACCTGAAAAAAGCGAGCCAGCAATTCAAGAGAGTAAACAGTAAATGAATAAAAGCTCCCTGTAAAAGTGGTTTGCAGGGGATATGTTATTGTATCTGCCTTAATTCAGATACCTGTTTTTCAAGGGGATACTCGTACAGAAAATTAGCCATTTTTATAAATGTCCTTAAGTCTTCAACTTGCTTTATTTACACAGACGGTTCTTCAGGTAATCTACTCTGTGAATGCCTTTTCACTCAGTCCAGTTTCCCTGAAGCAGGTATCCTGGTACTTTTTTGGTGTCATTCCGGTTTTCTTTCTAAAAACTGCAATAAAGTAGGGTCTACTGAAAAACGGTCAAAGTATTGTAAACACTATGTTCTAAGGCATTTTTGTGTTATAATAGTGAAAGGAAAACTACGATTTTGTCAGAAAATCCTTGCACATGGAGAAACAGAAAT
>JAAYJG010000108.1 GCA_012523055.1 Ruminiclostridium sp.
ATTCCACTGTTGACGGGAACGTAACTGGACTGGTTTGCGGGAAGGGTTCCCAGAATGGAAAAGTTACGGCATGTCTGGAAGGTCCACGTAACCGTTTCTTTTTCAGGGGTTGTCAATACAAAGGTATAAAGGCTGTTTGCATTCAGCTCCTTTTCGGGGACAATCAGGAATTCGCCGTTCTTGCCCTGGGTGATTATCAACGGAATATCGCCCAGAAGGTGGAGCATTTCCTTGATTTGCTCGAGGGTGTAGCTTTTCGCGGCTTTTAACGTAAAACCTGTATCGGTGTATATTCCCGTACTGTCATAACGGGTTGGCATGAGCAGAAAACCGCTTCTGTACTCTTCGGCGTATGCCGGAGTTACAGGGTTTACTGCCCAGAATATGGCGGCAATCAAAGCGACTGCCAGAATAACGGCCAGAATTCTTTTCATGGTTCTTACCTCCTGGTTTCATGGCTTATTTATATATGTAGGTCGGTTTTTCAGCCGATAAATCAGGTTTAACCCCATAGGGGCCAGCCCTGACTGATATATTCATCGGCTACATTCTTTTTGACGTAAACCGGGCCAATAAGTTCCATTTGAATGAACAGATTGATTGTTGCTTATCAGAGGCACCAGGAATGAAATCCTAAACCTGTGTTGTAAAAAACACGTACTTGGTGTAACATAACATGTATGAACTGCAACAGGATGCGGGGCATGCTCATACACATCGCAGAACAAGGAATTGATTCAAATCTGCATTGTTCAATTTTATATTTCGGAAACGCTGAAAGGAAGGAATAATCTTGAATTTACCGAAAACAGTACTTCAAACCGTTGAAACCGTTTCAAGCAAGCTGAGTCCTAAGCTGGCAGAGTTGTTTTCCAATTGTTATGTAAACACTTTACAAACGACTACAGAATTATTGGAGGATGGTACTACATTTATCATAACAGGCGATATTCCCGCCATGTGGCTGCGTGATTCATCACAGCAGGTCATCCAATATATGAATCTGGTTCAGAAGGATCACGAATTAAGAAGAATTATGGAAGGCCTTATCAAAAGACAGATGATGTATATCTCTATCGACCCATATGCAAATGCATTTAACCGGGAGCCTAACGGACAAGGTCATCCAAATGATATAACCGAACAAAACCCATGGATATGGGAACGTAAATATGAAGTGGATTCATTATGCCACCCTATCAGACTGGCTTATCTGTATTGGAAAGAGGTGGGCAGTCATCATATCCTTGACGATACATTCAGAAACGTGATGAAGCGTATTATACAGTTGTGGAAAAAAGAACAGAGACATGATGCGTTGTCTGGTTACCGGTTTACAAGGCCGAACTGCCGCCGTGCCAGTGATACATTATCCAATGATGGTGCAGGAGCAAAAACCGGGTACACGGGTATGACATGGTCGGGCTTCAGACCGAGCGATGAGGCTTGTGAGTATGGATATAACATCCCGGCCAATATGTTCGCGGTAACCGTTCTTGGATATATGGAAGAAATGGCACAGCAGATATACAATGACAATGATCTGGCTTTGGAAGCCAGGACGTTGAAGCAGGAAATTGATGAAGGGATTCACAAGTATGGCATTGTTCATGATCCGGAGTACGGTGAAATGTACGCTTATGAAGTTGATGGGCTCGGACATTACAACCTGATGGATGATGCAAATGTACCAAGCCTGCTTTCCGCTCCCTATCTTGACTATTGTAAAATATCGGATAAGCGATATCAGAATACACGCAGGTATATCCTGAGCACAAAAAATCCTTTCTTTTATGAAGGGAAATATGCGAAGGGAATCGGCAGTCCGCATACACCCAAGGATTATATATGGCATATTGGGCTGATTGTGCAGGCGTTGACTTCGTCAGATAACCAGGAAAAAAATGATTTGCTGGAAATGATTCAAGCCACCGATGCGGGTACCGGCTTTATGCATGAAAGCTTTTTCAAGGATGACCCGCAAATATATACAAGGGAATGGTTTGCATGGGCCAACAGCATGTTCAGTGAGCTTGTTTTGCGAATTGTCGGGAATGGTGAAGGAATCAGAAAATAACGAGGCTGTGGGCAGGCAGCAGGGGAAACCGTCCCCTGCTGTCTGCCTGTTACTTCCGGTACTCTGACGGAGAGACGCCAACATGTTTTTTAAAGAGTGAAATAAAATAATTCGTGTTGGTATAGCCTGTCATTTCTGCTATCTCATATACCTTGTAATGATCATTTCCCAAAAGCTCCTTGGCTTTATTGATTCGAAGATCTGTAATATAGTCAATATAGGATATCCCAAGCTCCTGCTTGAACAATTTGCTTACATACGCAGGAGTCAACCCGATTTTTTCTGCAATCATGTTCAGCGATATACTGCTGTCACAGTAATGGTTGTTAATAAAGCGTTTGCTCTTCTCAATATCCTTTCGGATATAAAGATCACTTTTCTTTTCCAGGTAAGAGATCACTTTTTCAATAATTTGCAAATATCTTTTTTTGAATTCGTCAATGGTTTCCATACTGTTGACAATATTGTTGATATTGAATCCCTCTTCAAACACCTCCGTTATTCTGATGTTGTTTTTCAACAGGATATTGACAGGGATGGATACCAGCTGATAGAAGAAGCTCTTCAAATCATAGTCATAGAGATAATAGTTTTGAATGATTAAAAGCTCAAGCTCTTTTAAAATCTCCTTTACCTCATCCAGATTTCCTTTGGTGATTACATTTTCAAGTCTTGCATAGAATTCTGTGAGATTCTTTGAGTCCATGCTGCTTTCCTTCATCAGATCATCAAAGAAATAAACTCTGTCCTCTCTGATTGAGGTATTGTAATTCAATGCGATTAATGCTTCACAATAACTGTTGTACGTATTCATAACGGTTTCATAGATTCTGCCTGTTCCGATAATCAGATGATTCCTGCATTCAGGAGCTGCCTGATGATAGAGATCGAGTATTTTCTCTTTGACATAGTGGTATTTATTTACTTCATCCAGCCCAAGAATGGCTGCAAACAGTCCGCTTTCCTTTATCGTTGCCAGTACGTAGGGGAACTGGGTGGAAAGGTATCGCTGGGCATATTCATAAAAGCGTTTTCCCACATCCGAATCCGACAGATGAACCGAGGATTTGTCGAATGTCATGAACCTGGCAACAATCACCACAATATCCTTATTGTAAATGGCAAGAGCATTTTCCGCGAACAGTTTTTTGATATCTGCATATTCAGCATATAACGTACCCGTGATTTTTTCGATGACATATTGCTTGATATACTCCCGGCTCTTTTCTACCAGCTCCTTTTTTTCATCGTTTCTGTTGATGGATTGAACGGCCTTTTCAACGATTTCCAGAATATTCTTTTTGGTAAAGGGCTTCAGGATATAATCCATGGCACCCAGCTCCAGCGCTTTTTTTGCATATTCAAAATCACTGTATGCGCTGATCAGCAGGATATACGCATCACTATCCATTTCAATGATTTTTCTGGTAAGCTCCAGGCCGTCCATAAAGGGCATCTTGATATCGGTTATAATAATACGAGGTTTGGTTTTCAAGTACAGATCATATGCATCCTGACCATTGGATGCGCATCCGACGACCTCTATACCTAATTTATCCCACTCGACTGCCCGGTTTAACCCTTCCCTGACCCAATGCTCATCATCAGCTATCATTAGTTTTATCATAGCGTATAACCCCCCTGCTTAATTCGGCCGGTAGTTTTATGGTTACCCTTGTCCCGGTGCCGTATTCACTATCAATTTGAATACCATACAGATCACCGTAATGGAGCTTGATCCGGCGGTTGATATTGCGTAGAGCATAAAAATCACCACTGCCTGTCATGTTCGTTTCAGCGCTTGATGTAACAAGAGATTTCCGGATTCCATCGAGCTTTTCCTGGGGTATACCCGCTCCGTTGTCTTCCACACAGAAAACAATGTTACAGTTGTCTTCAAGACGTCCGGTTATTTTAATTTCAGCATCGGCAATATTTGCCATGCCATGGACAAAAGCATTCTCAACAAGCGGCTGAAGTACCATTTTTAACATTTTACAGTGAAATATCCTATCTTCCACATCTATCTTTACTTTCACGGATTCCATATATC
>JAAYJG010000109.1 GCA_012523055.1 Ruminiclostridium sp.
AGATAGGTACTGGAGTTCCATTCTGTTGCAAATTCTGTAAAAAAGCTTTCAAACCAGATATCTAAAAGCCCTTCCGCCTTTTTGCATGCTTCTTTCCCTGTCATGCCACTGCAGGTGAAGATACGTTCGGGCATTGTTTTTCCGGCAATATACTGACAGATATGAAACATTAATGCATGATTTTCACTGAAAAACCACATCACATCATCACCGGGTTCGTCAATCCAGTAGCGGTACCCCGCCATCGCATCTTCCACTTCCCGCTTTAATTTCTCGCTGAAACGGTTGGAAAATCTGGCGTACATATACGCCATGATAATAAGGCGAAAGTCTGAACAATCTCTCTTTTCATTCACCCATTCCAGATGTGTGGAAAGGATCTCCTCCAGATTATCCGGCGTCACTCCCTCGTGCAGCAGGATCACCGCACGGTAATCACTATTCCTGTCTGTATCACGGATAATGTCTTTAATCCGCTGTTTCCTCTCCTCATAGGTATCCTCGTGATACCCCATAAACCGGGTATTGAACGAGTAGGTGCCAATTACGTTACTGATGGCAATCCCGGATACCGTAACCTCCACATTGAAAAAATAGAAGCTGGAAGCTATCTCATCTGCATGAAACAGCGTCATCCCCTTCTGACCAGGCTGTATCAGATACCGTTTCGGTCCGGTGAATCTATCCGGAGTGAGAATCATCTCCACAGGCACGTCTGAAAAGGATTCCAGATTTAAATAGATGGGTTCGCTCAGGTATGCCTCTTTATCAAAATACATACGGGAAAGAGCATCTTCCGCTTTCATGATGGTTCCGGTATCGGTTTCCTCTTTCACCGGAATTCGCATCCGTATATCCTGACCACCCAGGTAACGTATTTTATAGGAAAAGCTGGTATCTCGCTCTGCCAGGTCTTCCAGACAAACAACCAGCTTGTTCATGCCCTTGCGTAAGGTCATGGAAATAACGGTTTGCTGCTCCATGTTCCTCTGAAACGGCGTAAAATCCGTCACCAATGCATCGTTCAGCCAGACTGTCAAAGCGCCGCAGGTTGAAAGTTCAAACTCTGCCCTTTCCTCCTCCGGCACCACCAGACAGGAATAGCCGTAGCTTCTCAGATATGCGGGATTTGTGTAAAATTTGGAATCATCAACACCGACATTTCCAAAGGGGAAATACACCTTCAGCTTCTTTTTCTGTCCGAATACCTCAATCTCATCCCCTGGAAACAAACCACTGATATCCATATAGGGTGGAATATGACCCATACGTTCTTTCACAATTTCTGCTCTGCAAGGATTATCGTAAATGGAAGGGCCTCTTATCAGCCACTCATTCACCTTTCCATGAAGAACCGTCTTCCGAAACGGACTTTCACGGGTGAATACTCCCGCCGCCAGAAAACGGTTGACATACCCACCCGAAAACAGCTTGTATTCCAAATATCTCATCTTTCATCCTCCTAATCCAGGTATATGGGATTGGTATAGGCCGAACGGCCTGCTGCATCCATGCACTCCGCGCGGACCAATTTCCAGGAAGGCTTCAATTTCGTTACAAACTCTGTCACATGTCTTCCAAGCTTACGCTGATAAGGTCTGTCATGACCGCTGAGGAAAATCCGTTCACAGGGGGAGCATACCACGTGCACCTCATCATCTTCTACATAAAAGTCATAAATGGATGGACCGGTTGAGGTATAAAAGCTGCCTGTTTTCAAAGCCTGCATAATCGCCTTTGCAGAACGATCCGCCGCCTTTACTACGGTAAATCCTCCAAAGGAATCACTATACATGGAATCCAGATCCGCATGGTTATGATTATCGTCACTGCCGCCATTCCATAGCCTGCAGCCACGGTTCAGCATTTCAGACCAGAAAACACTGCCATCCCCTGTATTCTCCAGCCACTCTGTTCCATAGTTGATAATCTCAACGGCATGGTAGGGATTTTCATCCTCTACCTCCAAACTCGTCAGCATGGACCAGTGGGGATGATTCAGCATCACATAGCAGCCTTTCTCACGCAGCTTGTAGCATAAAGCCAAAGATTCCTTGCCAGTCCTGGCCGGCAGGTGAATCTTTTGTCCCGGCTCAATTCCTTCAATTTTATCATCCCATAGAAAGTTTACATGAATATCCTTGTCATTGGACGCATTGGCCCAAAGCTCAAAGCCCTGAATCATCGTAAACTTATCATCGGTCAGCATGCGGGTATCTGTGTAGGTATCATGATCGGTGATTGCAAGAAAATCGTAACCATGATGCTGATAGGCCTCTTTCATTTCCTCCGGTGTCAGTTTACCATCCGAAAAAACGCTGTGGCTGTGTATGTTTCCTTTCAGCCATACGGCATTCTCATCCTGTAAAAAAATAGTCCTCTTCATATACAGAACTTCCCCCTGTTCATCGGTAAATCGGATATGTGGAAACTCCTGTTACATCAGCCCCTCAATCAGGGCGAGAAGAGCAAGAGATTGTCCATAATGCATCTTCACCAGCGGTATGTCCTTGTAATGCTGCAAGGTGCGTCCTACGTTTGTGCCATAGGATACCCGCATCAGTTCTCCGTCGTCATTGATCCCGTCAAGCACGGCCTTTAATGCCTTCTGCCCATACTCCAGATAATCCCTGTTCAGATATCCTTTTCGTACCCCTTTTAATATTCCATAGCAAAAGCCTGCGGTGGCGGATGCTTCCAGGTATGAGGACGGGTCATCAATTAAGGTGTGCCACATACCTTCTTCAGATTGATACTTACATAATGCATCCACCTGATTTCTGAACAGATTGAGTATATATTCCTCTTCCCTTGGTTTCAGCTCCACTATTTCCAAAAACTCCGGTATGAATATGGTAATCCAGCAATTACCGCGTCCCCATAAAGCGTTCGCAAAATTTCCCCTCTCGGCAAAGCTCCATCCATGATACCAAAGCCCGGTTTTCGTATCCAAAAGATATTTGGCATGCAGCATCAGCTGATAAACCGCTTCTTCTATATATTCCTGATTATGGATTATTCTGCCATACTTCGTCAGAAACAGCACGGTCATGAACAAGGTATCGTCCCATAATTCCTGATTATTCTCCAATTCCGCATGTTGATGCTGAATACCGCCCTCTTGCGTCCGTTTCATGTCACGCATAATCCAATCGGCCCATTCCTGCATGATGGCTTTGTACTGCGGATTCGGTTTTACTTCATACAGGCAGGCCATCGATAGCAATGGAGCAACGGTATTGACATTTTTATCCGGAAGCCCAATCCGGATACGGTCTTCAAACCACTCTTCGATAAATTTCAGGTATTTCTCATCTTTTGTATACGCATAAAATTTGTACAGTCCATACAGACCCACGCCATGGGTCCAGTCCCATGCAGCCAGACTCCTTGCTTCAGCCAGGGAACGGCCTTTTGCATTCACCAGATTGTTGATATAGCGTTCATCCGTGTTGTACAGAAAACCACAAAGATTCTTTTCTACTCTTTGGATCACTTCATGATATTGCTTATCCATACCTTGCCTTATCCTTCCTATTGATTTTTTCCCATCATGACAGCAGTGAATTACCCTCTGTTTACATGCACTGTCGCAGGGTCGGAATGAAAATCTGTTTTTGCTTATTCAAGCTTAACGGTTATCATTTTGTGTGGCGCGATCAATGCAATATTATCGTCCGTATCCTGTTCGCGTAAATTCACCGGTCTTATTTTTCTTTGGGAAAGCTTGCCCCTCAACTCAAAACCGGCGCCATTGCCATAGGGTTCAAAGCCTCTCATGACAATTCCTTTTCCATCCTCCGCCGGTTTTATGGCTGAGACAATCATCTTTTCCGGGTTTATTTCCAAATAAGAAACACCTAATTCCACCAAAGGCTTTTCACCTCCGGTCAATATCAGGGCAGGGCACTCATATTCATACGCCCACCGATGCATCTGGGCTTGTTTGTAATCGCCCTGATGCGGATAAAAGGCATATTCAATTGTATGTCTTCCCCTGTCCGCCAGCGGATCGGGTACCAGATTTTTATTATCTCCGCAGGGAGAGGTCAACAGCGTGAGCCTTAATCTTCCGTGCAGAGCGTCGTAACCATGTCTGCTGCGGTTCAAGATTGCCAGTCCGGCGCAATCATCCTCCAAATCTGCCCAAATACCGGCAGGTACTTCAAATCGCGCTTTCTCCCATGGGGTTTCCCGTTTTGTTGGCCTCTCCACTGCTCCAAAAGGCACATGGTAAACTGCCTTTGTATTTTTTAAGCCTGTTTCGGCCGAAACCTTCAAAACCGTTTTGTCTTCCCACCAATCCGTGTGTAATATGCATTCTACACGGTTTCCGCCCGCATACAAAATAAAATCCTGGGTAAAAAAGCTGGTAGGATAATCTACAGCCGGCGTATGCCAGAGCGTGATACCAAAATAGGGCTTCTTTTTTTCCCATTGTCCGAAGGTATATTTCGCACGGAAGACTACCCTGACAGGCCCCGCTTCAATTCTTTCAAAGGATACGCATTCAGGCTTGAATTCCCTCCCCGTAAAGCCCATGTTCCAGGTTTCATAGTCCCGGAACAGGGTGTCCTCCAACAGGTTCAAGCCCCCGATTTCTCCGTCGGCCAGCTCCTGTCCATGAACGCTTAGCGAATGAATAACGCCTTTTGCTCTGTCAAAGCTGACCCGGATGTTCTCATTTTCAGCCCAGTTCTCTCCATAAGCTAAAAAAGGATTGACAGGATTTCCGGACAAATCTTCCTGGAACCTTTCAAAACCCATTCCGGGAAGATCGTTTGCTATAAATACGATTTCTTTCCCATCAAAGGTTTTCTGGTATGCAGCCCTGTTTCCCCTGGAGTCACACAATATACCTGTTTCTCCAAAGCCGTCAGCAGGCATTCTGACCACCGCATTACGGCGCCAGGGGAGCTGATTGAAAACATAATCCGTATTTCCTTTGCCCAGCAATTCATTTTCATACCTTTTCATGACTGCCTTTATATTCGTAAAGGCTCTGTCATAATCATCAAATACATCCTGGTATACGGATGGCAGGCTGGTACCGGGCAATACATCATGAAACTGGTTAAACATTTGAACCTGCCATGCTTCATGAATCAGCTTTTCCGGATATTCCACACCGTAATGGAGCCCTATCGCAGCCAATGCCTCTGCCGAAATAAGCCTCCGCTCACATTCACGGTTTGTCTCCTTCACCTTTCCCTGAACCGTAAAGGTCTTGTGATGAGTTTCCAAAAACAGTTCACCTTTTATCACCGGGAACTGTTCCATGGCTTCCTGTTCTTCATTCCGCAAGCGTGAAAAGTAATCGCTGAATCCGCTGAATTCCAAGTTCGGGTAAACAGTAAGCCCCTTCAATTCTTCAATCCGGTCCATCATCCCCGGTTGCGGGCCTCCTCCATGATTTCCGTATCCCCACATCACGGGAATATGAAAAATGCCGTCTGTCAGGTGGAACACCCGCACAATGGAAGCAATCTCGTCCGAATCAATATGGTTGGAATGACTGGGATATACGTGCAAACCCAAAATTCTGCTTCCATCGTCCCCTTCCCACCAGAAATGAATATACGGGAAAATCGTATATTCATTGTACCGCAGCTTCTGCGTGACAAAATTCTCTATTCCCGCAGCTTTATAGATTTTGGGAAGTCCGGCATTAAAACCAAAAGCATCTATGTTAAAGCCACAGGTGGATTCCTTCCCAAGGTATTCCACCGCAGCCTTTTGTCCATATAGGATTTGTCTCGCCCAGCTTTCAGAAGGGACACACATTCCATCCGGCTCACACCACATGGCACCCTGAGGCTCTAACTGGCCATTTTCTGCAGCTTTTCTGCATTCTTCCCACAATTCGGGATACTTTTCACTTAAAGCCTTCCAGACAACAGCCGAGCTCTCTACATATACGTAATCCTTTTCCCGCTTCATTAATTCCAGCTGGGTCTCTATGGTTCCCTTCATGCATTCAATGGTCTCAGGCCACCGCCACTTCCATGCAAGGTCAATATGTGAGTGTCCGATGAAATAGACGGTGAATTTTTTCGCATAATCTGAAAGAGGCACCAGTAAATTCTTGCATTGCACCAGTGAATTTACAAAACCATCTAAATCTTTGTCCAAAGCAGCCTGCATATTAACTGTATTCGCAGCCTTTAACATCGCATCCGTCAAAGCAGTTCTTTCGCAGGCACTCAGTCTGGAATTGTTGATTCCTGTCTCCCCCTGGAGATACAGGTTATCCCTTCTGTTTTCAGTACCGAGCAGTTCACAGGCTACACGAAGGGATCTTGCCATATCACGGATACGTTCATTATATTCATTCAACCCGGTCAGACAGCACCTGGCTATCAGGTTGCCAATAACGGAGAATTGCGGTGATGGGATCCTTAAAAATATGTGAGGCAGATATTGATATCCGGTTGAGGCCGCCACCTCATATGCAGCCCGCCTGAATATATATTTATCTATCAGAACATCATCACAGTATAGATCCGGATCATACTCAGCATTAAATTCAAACTTCCAGTTTCCCCATTGTTCCGGACTTACCATTTCAGCCAGCAAAGGGATCTTCAACTCAGCAGCAATCCACCCTGATTTCGCTGTGAGCTCGGAATTTTTCACCGTCAGATCATACTCGGGGAATTCCAGCATGCTATCATAGCTCGGCTTAGGAAGTTCCTCGCTGTTCTCCCAGATCCTCCATTTCGGCATCACCGCAAAGCCGATATTCTCAAGGCAGCGTGCAAAGTCCTTTACGTCCTCCAATGTTGTGCATTTGTTCTTACACCAGTAGTCCAATGACTTGAAATGTGCATTTGCTATCTGCATGGTTTATCCTTCTCCTGCCTGGTAATTTCAAAACTGTTTTTGTCATTGCCGCGTATTCGCATGCTTACGCATTTAACCCTTCACAGAACCAACAAGAATACCTTTTGCGAAGTGCTTCTGCAATAAGGGATATACGATCAGGATCGGTATCATCCCTACCAGGGTCATCGCCATCTTGATATTTTCGCCAACTTCCTGCGTTCCGGTTCCGGTTTGCACATTCTGGCTTTCCACAACCAGGTTTCTCAACACAACCTGAAAAGTAAATTTACTTTGATCGTAGATATACAGAATTACCTTAAACCACTCATTCCAGTAGCTGACGCCATAGAAAAGCGATATGGCCGCAATGATGGGCTTTGACAGGGGCAACATAATCTTGAACAGGATTCTCCATTCACCGGCACCATCCATCCTGGCAGACTCCGACAAGCTTTCCGGAAGTGACCTGAAATAGTTTCTGGCCAGAAGAAGATAGGTAAACCCGATTGCTTTTGGCAGTACAACCGCCCAATAGGTGTTTATCAATTTCAGATCCCTGACAAGAAGATAGTTGGGTATCATACCGCCGTTAAAGAAGTACGGAATCATGATAATCACCAGTATCACATTTAACCCGATCAAGTCCTTTTTCATGATGGCATACCCGAAGGTGATTGTGAAAAACAGTGATGTCGCAAGACCCATTACGGTGATGATGATGGAATTTACAAAGGGACGTACCAATGATCCCCTTGTGAACAGGTCTTTGTATGCCCCAAAGTATAATTTGCTGGGAAACAGCTGAAATCCCATCATCTTCGTTTCCGAAAGTGAAATCGTGATGATATTGATAAACGGCAATATAATCGTCAATGAAAATATGATAAAGAATATATAATTACATACTATAAATATTTTTCTGCTAATCGAATCCTTCATTCTTTCACACCATACCTTTACCTGTATCAGATCAGACTTTCGTTGGTTCTTTTCTTCGTGACAAAGTTGGTAGTAAGCACCATCACGAGTCCGACTACATTTTTAAACAAGCCCACCGCTGTTGCAAAGCCTACGTCCATGTTTTTAATACCCATTTTATACGTATACGTATCGATGGTTTCGGCAGCAGCCCTGTTTGCTCCGTTCATAAACACAAATATCTGTTCAAATCCATCTAATATGTCATCAAAGGAAAGAATGAACATAATCGCAATCACTGGCAGGATCGCCGGTATAGTAATGTGCCAGCACTGCTCCAGTCGATTCGCACCATCCACTATTGCTGCATCGTACAGTTCCTTTTCTGCTCTCGACATTGCTGCAAGATAGATAATAGTTCCATAGCCAAGTCCTTTCCACATATTGGTCACTACCATCAGTGGTTTGAACCATTCAGGTTTTATCCAGAAAAATACCGCTTCTCCGCCAAACATCTCAATAATCGCATTGACAAGACCTCTGGATGGAGAAAGAATGGTAATCCATATGGACGCTACAATTACCCATGAAAGAAAATGAGGAAGGCAGATGACGGTTTGGAAGGTCCTCTTTAATTTGCTATTTTGTATTTCATTCAACAGGAGAGCAACAATGATTGTGGCCGGAAAACCAAATGCTATCTGAAGAAGGTTGATGGCCAGGGTATTCTTGAATGCCAACATAAAATCCGGTGTATCAAAAAATCTCCTGAAATTTTCAAACCCTATAAATTGCGGGACGAATGATCTGCCAAAATTCGTAAAGGCATACTTTATCCCATAAATAGGTATATATTTGAAAATGAAATACCAAACGAGGCCGAATGCTGCAAGCATGTAAAACGCTCTGTCCCTGAATATCTTCCTCATTTTGGTGCGTAATTTTTCATTCTTGATTTTTCGTAATCTGCTTTCAACTGCGGTCTCTATATCCAGTTTCAAATATATCACATCCATAACTATAGAATTATATGAACCTATGCTGTTAAATTTATGGGAAGCGTGGCTTATGCACCACACTTCCCGTTAGCCTACTTATCTGCTCTCGTTGATTTTTTTGAGGTTTTCGGGACCATTGATCTTGTTCCACCAGCTGTCCCATTCTTGATACATAGCTTCCTGAGTGATGTCTCCAAACAGGTACTTCGTAATCAATTCGTCCTTCTTGTCCTTAATCAGCTGCGCAACGCCTGCATACCATTCATTTTCCATACTGATATACGGATTGACTACCATCGCTTTATTCAGCTCCGGTCTGATGTCAACGTACGCCTGGTCTGCCCAGTAAGGCTCTGTGCCGAAATCAAAGGGTTTTGTATAGATTGGAGCACCCAGCAGAATCGGATTCTGAATCAGGGAATTTCCTGTTTCCTTCAGATAATCCGAAGGTTGTGGATTGCCATTGTTGTATTTCCATACCAGTCTCTGTTCTTTTTCATAAGCAGGATCATTTACGTAATCCGCAGGTACTCCATGGTGATCAAGCCATGTTCCTTCCTTTGTGCCCCATCTCCATTCGATATATTCAAAGGCCTGCTCAATGTTCTTACATTTTGCAGATATGGTAATCGGATTGCCGATTCCATCCTCAAAGATACCATAATCGCCATTCGGACCTGTAACATACGGAAGCATCTTCCATACTGCATCCGGGAAATTTTTCTGGGTTTCTTTGTTGTACCAGGTATATCTGTCATCCCAGTAGGCGGTTACACCGTTAAAGCCAGATGTACTTTTTTCTCTTTGCATGGAGTTGGTATTGGTAACCCATTCCTTGTCAAATAAACCTTCATCCATGAGTTTCTTCACATAATTGAGGGCATCCATCATCTGTGGTTGTGTGAAACCATCAACGATTTTGCCGTTCTCATCTTCACGGAATACATAGGTAGCACCAAATGCGTAGAATAATGGGTGCTGGTCATGAACATAGTAAGGCAGGGTCATACCGATTGTATCATTTTTCCCATTCTTATCCGGATCATTATACGTAAAGGCTTTCAGAACTTTATACAGATCATCCGTCGTTTTCGAGAAGCTTAAGCCCAGGTTGTCAAGCCAATCCTGACGTATCCACATAACCTTTAAGCTGTAGTCTTCCATTGGGAGGGCATACCACAGATTATTGTACGTATATCTTTCAAAGATTTCAGGATTGATATACTGTAATTTGGGTGAGTTTTTAATTAAATCGTTCAGAGGCGCAAGAAAACCATTTTTGTAGTATTGACAGAAATCATACGGGTTGTCGGGTAATTCCATCAGATCTGGTGCATCCCCTGAAAGAAGCATAACATTCAACTTTTCCGTATAAGTCTCTGTTGGGATGGGTCTGAACTCGAATTGATACCCCAACTGTTCTGATACAAATTTGTTGAACGCTTCAACCAGTTTCGGCTGATCCGCCCAGGTATCATCCACATACACAATTTTATCCAGTCTGGGCTTACTGCTGTTATTGGTTGATCCGCTGTCCGGAGTAGTAGTTCCCCCTTGAGATGGATTGGTGTTGTTGGCTGGGGCACATGCTGCAAGGGCAGACAACAACATAACGATTGTAACCATGACCGCTACAATTCTTGCTGCTTTTGTTTTCAAACTAAAAACCTCCTTAATTTTTTGAAATGACGGTTAACCGTGTAAAGAATATCTCTTGATATCAGAATAACATGCAACAGCATGTCCGTACATATAAATCTTTTAAATTATGCTCTGTTCTTTTATAACATTTGCATAACAACAGAAGCAATTGCTTGAAACTTTTTGTTCAAAAAGACCATTCATGTCGAATCAATGTGTGTTTCTCTCTTGCAAAGAACCACAAAAACCCCTGGACGGTCTCCTATATGAAGTATACTGAAAATTCGATTTTGCAAAAAACAGATAATACCTTGGTAACTTGTCACTGCTGTGGTCTGCAGGCTGCATGGTTTGGTGGTGAAAGGGAACCTCCGCAGCTTTTCCGTTACACAAGAAGAATATCGGCGATGACCGGCATATGATCCGACGGATATGCACCATCCCAGTGATCAGCGAGTATCCCATGCTGCAAAACCTTAACCCTGTCATTCGTAAAAATATAGTCTATTTTATCCAGATTTTCCAATTGTCCAAATTCATGAAAGGTACCGGTTGGTCCATGATGTTTCCTAATACTCACCTTCATGGCATCTTCGAGAATAATCCGGCCGTTTTCCGGTTGTGTCAGGATTTGATATGCTTCATCACTCTCCATGCAGTTAAAGTCCCCCATGACAATAACGGGATTTTCAGTTCCGTAATCCGCAGCCTTTCTCTTGATCATCATGGCACTGTTTCTTTGTGCAATCATGCCCATATGGTCAAAATGGGTGTTGAAAAAATGGAAGAGCTTCCCGCTGCTGCGCTGCTGAAAAAGAACATGTGTTACCAGTCTCACACACTTGGCATCCCAGCCAATACTTCCGCAAACATCCGGCGTTTCGGACAGCCATTTGGTGTCATGGGAAATAACGGTGAAAAGATCCTTTCTGTAAAAAACAGGGCTGTACTCTCCTTTTTCTTTTCCATCATCTCTGCCGACACCCACCCATCCATAAGTATCGGACAGGCATTCGTCCAGATAGATCAGCTGTTCATGAAGCACCTCCTGAAACCCGGCAAGATCAGGCTTATGGAGGAAAATCATACTGGCAACCTTGTCTCTTCTCAAGTCCCAGCTGTTGTGTCCGTCTATCTGATTTTGATTCCGTATATTGAAGGTCATCAACCGGATCATTTGATTCATTTGATTCATTAGATTCATTTCCTTCATCGTATTTCCTCCCGTCAAGACATGTCAAAAGCAAATGTTTTTCTCCCTTCAGGCGAGGAACCATTTGCACAGGTTAATTGGAATATTTCTGACTTAAAAATAACATACGGGATAGTATCCGTATATATCGATATTTTATAATGTGCTTTGTTTTTTTGCATAGAACAGATACCGATCAGACCTTCATGGTTTGCCGCTATTTACCCGAAATGAGCCTCAACTCACTGTCCGGGCCTCGCAGGTGTTGACATAGAATTAACGGTGATATCCTATTGTTAGTGTATAATTTCTGAAGGCAAAAGAGATGGCAAATATATAAAAATGTAAAATAGTAAAGGGAAGAGTTAAACTCTTCCCAAATCCATCAAAATCATCTAAAATAATAATCGCAAAAAAACTAA
>JAAYJG010000110.1 GCA_012523055.1 Ruminiclostridium sp.
GGAAGGTGACGAGATCAGGATGGTTTGATAAGCTTTTTCGGGTGCAAAGGTAACAACCTCTTTCCCCTTACTGTCCTCAACATGAACAATCGTTCCCGCCTTCTGTGCCGAATCATATGTCATCAGCACGGAATACTGCTGCGAGGTTTCGCTGGGGGCCTGCGCCATTCCGGAGCTTCCTGCCGCAATCAGCAGCCCGCCGCTGATATTGAAGGCCCCGGCGTAATCCAGCGATCCATTGCCGCCGTTTGTCGGTCCGTGAACCAGGATGGTTCCATCCGACATGGATGTTGAACCATTCGAGTCCAGACCATCCCCGTCAGCATAAACTACGAGAGTCCCACCGTCCAAACTGATCCTTGCTGCCACGGACGAGTTAAAGCTGTTCTGCCCGGGACGCCCTCCCAGGGATGAACCGTCGTTGCCGCCAGCGGCATTCAATCCGTCATCCTGTGCATGAACAAGAATGTTTCCATCCTGAATCACTATTTCCGCGCTTTCGATCCCTTCATAGCTTTTTGTTATTGTGATATCTCCATTTTCAATCACAATGGACGTATCGGCATGGATTCCATCATCACCTGAAGCTGCAGATATGCTTCCGCCCTTAATCCGGATAATACCGTTACTGTGAATGGTATCATCCAACGCATCAATATTCAGGCTGCCTCCAGAAATTTGTATTGCGGAAGCCGATTTGATTCCCTTCGCACTATCCGATTCGGTTTCTTCAGTCGCATTGGTTGTGGATTCGGCCTGCTTTGCTCCCCGTGCCCAGGGGTTGAACCCTTCCTGCGAAACCGATCTGCCGTTGACGCTTCCTCCACCGGTGGTAATAGTGAATTCTCCAGCTTTAATAACCACTGACGTCTCAGCCTGTATCCCGTCGCTGCCCGCTGTCAGGTGAAATGTCCCTCCTTCAACTAGAACAAAGCCCTTGTCGGTGCCCTCATCGTTGGTGGCCTTCATGGCATCTCCTCCGGCTTCAATGGTCAGGGAACCATCCCTTACTGCTGTTAAGTCCCGCCCAATCAACCCGTCATCCACGGCCTGGATATCAATGGTTCCACTGATGATTTTCAAATCATCCTTTACATTTATTCCATTGTTGTAGTTCCCATATACCTTCAGGCTGCCGGTTCCGTTGATCGTCAGGTCGTCCTCGCTGAAGATAGCGGCATTGGGTCCATCGGCCTCACTGTCGGGGAAAACATAATTTTTTCCGTCCTTGATAATATTCTCGGTTCCAGCTTCGAGGGAAATAATTGTTTTATCCGCATTTTTAATATAAACAGGTGCATTGTCCGTGCACTGTACCTCGGCGCCGTTCAATATCAGTCGGACGGTTCCCTTCTGTTGTGAATCGACGATGATTTGTCCGTCATCCATTTTTCCGCTGATAACATAAACCCCGGGTGCAGTAATTGTAATCTGCGCATCACTGACAACCGCTCCAGCTCCTTCTATGTCCGCTGAAGAGCCTTTAAATGTGATAAAAACCGCGCTTTGATTCTGCCAGGCGGTGTACTCATCCTCTTTTTCGTAACTTACGGTATCGTTCACAACAGCTTGTACGGAACTGCCCGTTTCCAAAGCCACCGATTCCTGATTTTGTATTACTGTGTTGTCGGCTCCGCTATTATCTTCGTTTTTTGCTCTGCACCCTGTCAGTACGAACAGGCATAACAGAATTGAAACAAGCCTTAAACCTATATGTTTTAAAGACAAATGATGCTTCGAACTCATACTTTTCCCTCCCCATTTATAGTTCATCCCTGATTTCCTGCTGCCTTCCACAAATCACAGGCAGATTTCCGTTTCTGCACCGAATCTCATCAATAAAGGCTTTTTCCAGGGCGATATCCCTTAACGTAATATTGTATCTAATTTCATACATACTGCCGAGATTGGTGGTTTTAACCCTCTCCTGGGTTACTCTGGAGGTGTATTTTGCAAACAGGTCGTCGAAGATTTCTGTATAATCCAGGTTTTCGGGAATGGTGACGGTCAGTTGTTTATCGGTTCTGCTTTTTTCACCGAAGGAAGAATGCGAAAGAATGTAGAAGGCAAGACATACGATGATCGTCATTGCAAACCCGTATCCAATATATCCCGTGCCTGTAGCAAGTCCTGCCGCCATCGCAAAGAAAATAAAACTGATCTCCTTCGAGCCTCCGGGCACCGATCGGAACCGAATAAGGCTGAAAGCACCAACAACGGCGACCCCGGTTCCAAGATTGCCATTCACCATCATAATGATAATCTGAACCAACGACGGGAGCAAGACTAAACTGATAATAAAGTTTTTGGTATATGTTCCTGAACGCATATAGGTGAAGGCTATCATCAGGCCCAGCACCAAAGCTGTCAGTATGCAGATGATGGCGTTTGCAGCGGTTAAATTGCCTGTTGTTGTGTTGAGTATGTTTGTAAACATAATCTACCCTCCTCTTTTTTATTTGAAGCTATGGATATGGAACGCATGCTCTGGCTTTTGGGAGCAATGCTTTTGAGGTAAACTGATCCGTATTTGGAGAAAGACACCGGGAAAATTTCCAGATCTGAGAGGATTTTAGTCAGCCAAACCGGCAACGACACCGGTACTTTTATTTCCATCAGGCATCTTTTCGGTTCCAGAAGCAAATCCCCATAATCCCCCTTTGCCAGATCCAACTCCGTGGAGCGGCTGCGGA
>JAAYJG010000111.1 GCA_012523055.1 Ruminiclostridium sp.
ACAATTGACGACAAGACCGGCAGGGCGCTTGAAATCAAACGCATTTTTGAAATATACAGGTAACATAAATCTTATTAGGTAAACGGGAGTGATTTTTATGGGGACCATGAAACAATACAAAAACTGGCTGGAGCATCCATACTTTGATGAGCCGACTAAATCTGAGCTTGCTGCCATTGCAAACAACCACAAGGAAATTGAGGACAGGTTCTACAGGGATTTGGAATTCGGAACAGGTGGCCTGCGGGGCTTGATCGGCGCAGGAACAAACCGGATGAACCGGTATGTTGTGCGCAAGACCTCACAGGGGCTGGCGAATTTTTTGAAAAACCAGAAATCCACGGCTTTGTCTATTGCAATAGCCTATGACTCCAGGCATAAATCCCGTGAATTTGCAGAAGAAAGCGCACGGGTATTTACCCGTAATGGAATCAAAACCTATTTATTCGATGAATTAAAGCCCACACCCGAGCTGTCATTCGCAGTAAGGCATTTGCATTGCAATGCGGGCATTGTTATTACTGCCAGCCATAATCCAAAGGAATATAACGGATACAAGGTATATGGCGAAGATGGCGGCCAGCTTCCCCTCGAGCTTTCCAACGCTGTTCTGGCAGAAGTAGACGCTATTTCCGATATCACCACGATTCAGGTAATGGAGCTTGACAAGGCCAAAGCGACAGGGCTGCTGGTGATGATTGGCCAACAGGTGGATGACGCCTATATGACAGCCTTAAAATCCCTGTCGGTCACCCGGCTGGATCAGGACATCAATTACCCCATCATCTACACTCCCATCCATGGTTCCGGAAATAAACCAGTAAGGCGCATATTGAAGGAAGTTGGGTTTAATCATGTTTATGTTGTCCCACAGCAGGAGTTGCCCGACCCGGATTTCAGTACCGTCAAATATCCAAACCCGGAAGAACGCGCGGTTTTTGAACTGGCTATTGAAATGGCCAGGCAAAAGGATGCAGAGATGATCATCGGAACTGATCCCGATTGCGACAGGATCGGGGTTGTTGTTCGAAACCGCGATGGCCAATATGCTACACTCAGCGGAAATCAGACCGGTTGCCTGATGATGGAATTTATTTTGAACAACCTGCAGCAGCAGGGAAGGCTGCCCTCCAATGGTTTTGTGGTTAAAACCATCGTTACCACCGAGCTTGCCAGGGCTATTGCAAAGGCATACCAGGTGAAGCTGATCGAGGTTTTGACGGGCTTTAAGTTTATTGGCGAGCAAATCCTCCTGCGTGAGGATAGAGGGAATGAAAAGTATCTGTTTGGCTTTGAAGAAAGCTACGGGTATCTGGCCGGTACCTTTGCCCGGGATAAGGATGCAGTGGTTGCGGCGATGCTGATAGCACAAATGTTCGCGTGGTACAAGTCCAGGGGAATGACCCTTGATGATGGCATGACCGAATTGTATGAAAAGTACGGGTTTGCAAGAGAAGGCCTGGACTCCTTTACCTTAAAGGGCAAGGATGGGCTTGAGAAAATCCAGCAGGCCATGAGCCTGCTCAGACAAAAGAAAGCAGAGCTCTTTGGGAATATTGGTATCAAAGCCGTACGCGATTATGAATGCGGTATCCGCACCGTTGTTGAAACGGGTAAAGAAGAACCAACCGGGCTTCCCGAATCCAATGTGTTGTGTTATGAAACGGTAAATGACTTTTGGTTTTGTGTACGGCCTTCAGGGACCGAACCCAAAATAAAAATCTATTACGGGGTAACAGGCCAAACCCTCATGGAATCCGAAAAAGCTTTGGAACTGTTGAAAAACCAGGTGTTGTCTGTTTTAAAACCATTACTGACGGAATAACAGGTTTCATTTACTCAAAAATCTTATATTGCATGATGCGTTTTTGTTTTAAAAGGAAAAAACTCCCACATTCATGGTGGGAGTTTTTTTCGTTCTGAATTTAAAACTACCTGGACATAATAAATTTGAAACAGGGTTTTTGCAGCCAATGCTGCAAGCGTATACATTGGGCAAGGGTTTCAAACAAAACATCCCAACTTGCTTTACTTTTTAAAAGGAGGAGTAAAATGAACGATTCTTCAGGGAAAAAAGAAGCTGACAGCAGGGAAGAGGTGAAAATGGCGAATGAAAGGCGCATTGAAGAACTGATGAACATCAACAACCGGTATGTCCGCACCGAAAGACATCTCGAGCAGCACTCCGATATCTCCAACCCGGATAATCTTCAGCACAGTGAACAGGTTCAGCAGGAAAGACAGCAGCAAATGGATAACCTGAAAAACATTATTGCTTACGGAACACACGAAATGGAAGATCAGAAGGAAAATCTGCTAAGAAGAATGGAGTATACAGATGGTTACCTGAATTACAACGCCCAGCACATGGATAATGAAACACTTGAAAAAACACTGGAAAAGCAGGAACACAGAAAAGAACAACTGGACTTTATGAGTTGAACAACATGCACCTTTGTGAATAAACAAAGAAACGGCAAAACTGTCGTGCTGTCGGACGTTGGTATCTGCAACAGATACCAACGATACTGCTTAACATAAATTGACTAGAAAATTGAAAGATGATATAATTTAAAAAAAAGTAAAATAACAAAATTAAACATCCGATAAACATATAAGGGAATTATCAACTTATTGTTTAAGCAGATATTTCCGCTGTTTGAAGGATAAGCTGTAGTGTTGTGCAAGTTGTTTTCTTTCGATACGAAGGACCGGGTTGACCGGGCAAATCTATTGGAGCGATAACCAGCTTGCGTTTTTGTAACAGGTGCGGCTCTTGTTGCTTGTATTTTTTATCTTATCTTATTTATATGTTTTAGGAGGCTGCCCAGGGTGCGAAGGATAAACCTTGACCAGATTCAGGCTGGTTCAGTACTGGCGAAAACAATTATGACGCTGGATGGAACTGTATTGCTTTCTTGCGGTACTGAATTGAACGATGAGTACATCAAAAGGCTTCAGTTTAACGGTATTACACAAATTTTCATAGAAGATGAAATTTCCAGAGGCATTCATGTACCTGAGTTCATCCGTGAAGAAATAGTTACCGAGGCAAAACAGCTTGTCAGGGAAACCATGGTCAATACGTCCATCACCACCAGCATAGACGGTAAAAAGGTCATGGAGGTCGTCGATAAAATTATTGAAAGCATTCTGGTTAATGAAGATATCATCGTCACACTTTCTGATATCCGCTCTGTAGATGATTACACATTTTCTCACAGCGTCAACGTCTGTATCTATTCATTGGTCATTGGCATAGGCCTGGGCTATGAGGGGGACAAGCTTCGTGAGCTTGGTGTAGGGTCCATGCTGCATGATATAGGCAAAATCAGAATTCCGCAACAAATTTTGAAAAAACCAGGCAGGCTCACCCCGGATGAGTTTGAAGAAATTAAAAAACATACCTTGTATGGCTATGAAATCCTGAAGGGTGTAGAAGGGATCAGCATGGCCGCTCTGTTCATCGCATTGGGGCACCACGAGCGATCAGACGGGAGCGGTTATCCACATCACCTGAGAAAGGACAATATACATAAGGCCGCAAGGGTTGTGGCTATATCAGATGTTTATGACGCGTTGACATCTGACAGGGTTTACCGGAAAAAGCTGATGCACCATGAAGTGGTTGACTATATCACCTCTTTGGCTTCTCATCATTTCGATCAGGAAATCGTAGATACCTTCATTCGATATGTCGCTTATTATCCGGTCGGGACAGCTATCATTCTGAACAATGGGGAGAAGGGGCTGGTATCAAAATACAACAAATATTTCCCCACCCGGCCTGTCGTCAGGATTGTCATGGACGAGGAAGGTAAAATGCTTCCGCGACATAAAGAAATTAACTTGAACGAAAAGCTTGAATATCGTATTGTTAAGGTATGGGACATATAAAGGGCGGACGGAGCCCATCAACATTGCATTTACACACCGGATCCGACCATCACCGGCGAACCGAAAATTTTGGAGGCTTTATGCGTTTTGACGGAATTGCAATCGCAGACCTGGAATGCGGGAACGTGATTAATGGAATATACATCTTAAGAAAGAAGGAACTCAAGGAAACCACGGGGAAAAAGCAATATGCCGATCTGGTCTTTTTAGATAAAACGGGTGAGATCAACGGCAAATTCTGGGATGTCAATGAAGGTTTCTTTCAAACCCTCCAGCTGAATAAGCTATATTATATCAACGCGAAAGTGGACAGCTGGAAAGAGGTTCTTCAGCTGAATGTGAACAAAATGCGCCTGGCCGATCCCGAGGATCAGAAAGAGATCGCGGCATTTGTTCCATCAGCACCCTTACCGGCACAGGAAATGCTGGATGAGATTTTCGAATATGCACACAAAATCCTTCATTCAGAAATAAAAGCACTTGTCCTGAAGCTGCTCAAAACAAAGAGCGACAAGCTTCTGTACTGGCCTGCGGCACGATCACTGCACCATTCCATCCGAAGCGGTTTGCTGTATCATCTTGTCAGAATGCTCAGAACCGCAGAAATGCTCAATCATGTTTATACCGAACTGAACATGGATCTGCTGTATGCAGGAATATTGCTTCACGATCTTGCAAAAATTGGTGAACTGGATTCCGATGACCTGGGTTTTTCAGAGTATTCCAGGGAAGGGCAGCTTTTGGGCCATTTGGTGATGGGGGTCAGAGATATTGAGATTGCCGGAAGGCAATTGGGCATATCTGATGAGGTTATCCTTGCGCTTGAACACCTGGTTGTCAGCCATCATTATGAACCTGATTATGGAAGCCCAAAAAAGCCCATGTTTCTCGAAGCCGAACTGCTGCATCATATCGATCTGATCGATGCGCGGGTTTATGATTATGAAAATGCCTTAAAGAATACGGGTAAAGGAGATTTTTCTGAACCTGTCTGGTCTTTGGATAAACGCAAGCTTTACAAAGTTGATCTATAGCCCTGTTACTCCCGACAAAAGTGGGCAACAGGTTCGCACCATATCTGCTTCAATCTTGTCGCATAGGATTTATCAAATGCCCTAAGCCCCCCGCCTATAGAGGCAGGGGTCTTAGGGCATTTGATAAAATGCTCGCGGACCGTTCATAACTATCAGAGATATTTATGAACTAGTTGCACACAAAACGCGCAAGTCGGGAGTGTACCGCAGGCTTCAGCCGAGGAACACTCCCCCTGAAGGCGCTTTCAGCGCCCGCGTTTTGGCGCACAATTCGCGCAAGCGCTCATTGAATTCCAACCTGCAATTCAACGGACGAACAAAGAGCTTCAAATTTATTGGCTTATCTCCCGCTTACAGGCGGTTATAAGCGTTTGATGAACCTCTGGTCCTGCTTCATGGGACAGGATTCCTATAGTATTTCCATTCCGAAAGGAAGAAAATAATGATAGAAGGGTCTATTTTTAAATACCAAAACACGGAGGTGTTGATTATGCGGAAAATACTCGTTTTTTTATTGGTTATGGCTATCATGCTCACAGTATTTCCTATGATGGCTGTGGCTCAACACGAACAAAAGAAGTCTGAATTTACGGATGTTAATAAGGATCATTGGGCGTACGAAAGTGTAAAGAGCGTGGTTGAAGCGGGGATTATGGATAAGGATTCGAAAGATCGTTTCAACCCGGGTGAGAAAGTATCCAGAGGGGAATTTGCCATCCTCATGGTCAAGGTATTGGACCTGCCGCTGGTGAATCCGCAGCAGGGCACTTTTCTGGATATTCCCATAACATCAAAGTACTATAAATATGTTGAAACTGCAAAGTACTACCTGACTGGTTATCGAACAGCTAAGGGCGATTCCTTCCGGCCCGAGGAGGATTCGGTTCGGGAAGACATTGCCGTCGCGTTGGTCAAAGCGCTGGACTATAAACCCATCAGCAATTACAATGACATCCTGAAGGGCTATGAAGATATTGAAGAAATCTCTCCAAACCTGCGGTCTTACGTTGCATCTGTTGTAGAAAACAAGATCATGATTGGCACGGGTTCCGGCGGGAAGAAGATCTTCAGCCCGCAGCTGAAATTGACAAGGGCAGAGGTTGCACAGCTGATCTACAACTTGATCCTGGTTGAAAAGGTAATCTACGATGAAGGGGAAAAGATAACCTATGAGGAGGAACCCACTTCCACTCCTACTCCTTCTCCTATTCCCGAACCAACAGTGACGCCTGTCCCCGAAACTAATTTCACCCCCGATGTCAGTGTGAAAGTGGTCGATAAGGGGTTTAAGGTTGAATGGACAAAAACGCCTTCAGAAGGGTTTAGTTATTACAAGGTGGTCATGTCCATCTCTGATTCAAGCCCATCCTACCCGGATGATGGCTATATTGCAGTCATCTCCGATGTCAGTCAGACCAGCTATACGATTAAGGCTGGAAGTGGCTACAACGGCGGAGATGTTGAGTCAGTGACTGCAGGACAAAAATACTATATTACTATCACAGCAGTATACAACCACGGTAAATATACCGGAAATGTAGTTCGCAAAACGGTTCCGGAAGCTGAGGTTGAAAATGAAGGTTCCTACACGCCACAGGTCACTGTTGAGGCTTGCGACGGAAACCTGAAGGTGAGCTGGACTAAAACTCCGGGAGATAACTTTACCTATTACAAGGTGGTCATGTCCAAATCTGATTCCAGCCCAGCCTATCCAGATGATGGATACATTACATATATCTCCGATGTGAACCAGACCAGCTATTCAATATCCCCAGGGGCCGGTTACAGCGGGGGAGATGTTGGGACAGTGACCTCGGGGCAGGAATACTATATAACTGTTACAGCAGTGTACGGGCATGGAAAATATACAGGAAATGTCGTTCAAAAGGAAATGCCGTAAGGTTGTCATCACATGGAAATTTGCACAGCCGTCCATATAGGGGTATAATAAGCCTGTGACAGCAAGTCACAGGCTTTTTGCCGCTCTGACCCTTCAGTTCGGGGTGTAAATAAAAAGTTAATTTTGATGCCTGGCTTTCATATGCTGTAATACAAGCTCATAGAGTCAGAGGTGTTTAATATGGTTACAATCTGTGAGGTAAAAACAAAACATCAGTTAAAAGAGTTTATCAGGTTTCCGAACTACCTGTACAAGGATAACCCAAACTATGTTCCGCCGCTTTTTATGGATGAAATCGCTACCCTCGGCCCCAAAAATCCGGCAAGGGAATACTGTCGTGCAACCTATTGGCTGGCATACAGGGACAACCATGTTGTTGGCAGGATAGCGGGGATTATCAACGACGAATATATTCAAAAATGGAAGAACAACTATGCCAGGTTCGGATGGATTGACTTTATTGATGACAGGGAGGTATCCTCCGCTTTAATCAATACGGTTGAAGAATGGGCGCGCAGACAGGGTATGCAAGGGATTCACGGTCCTCTCGGTTTTTGTGATCTGGACAAGGAAGGGCTTCTGATCGAAGGCTTTGATGAAATGGGTTCCATCATAACCATGTACCATTTTCCGTATTATCGTGATCATATTGAAGCATTGGGGTATGCGAAAGACATTGATTGGTTTGAATTCGACATCACCATGCCGGAAGATAAGCCAAACAAGATTCTTAGTACCATTGCGCAGCGCACAATACAAAAATATGGTCTGCACATTTTGAAAATAGATAAGATCAAGGACGCCATGCCCTATGTACCGCAAATGTTTGAGCTTATCAACACTGCTTATGAAAACCTGTATGGGGTTGTTCATCTTACCGAAAAGCAGATCAAGGCTTATACAAAGCAGTATATCGGTTTTTGCAACCCGGAATATATCAGCTTTGTCATGGACGGGGAGAACAAGCTCGCCGGGTTTGCCCTGGTTATGCCTTCACTTTCGCAGGCTTCACGTAAAAGCGGGGGAAAGCTTTTTCCCTTTGGTTTTATTGGGTTGCTCAAAGCGATTCGGCAGAACGATATTCTTGACTTGTACCTGACAGCCGTGCGGCCGGAATATAGAAACACCGGAGTTTCAGCAATCTGCCTTGAGCACCTCACCCGTAATGCAATTAAGAACGGCGTAAAACACTCCATCGGCAGCCCTCAGTTGGAAACAAACCATGCGATACATTCCTTCTGGCGCTTTTTTGATGATGTAAGAATTCACAGAAAACGCAGGTGCTTCCTGAAGAAGTTTGGTTAAGCCAGTTGGCTGAGTTCAATTTTAATAATGAAAAAAATGCAACTGAGTTCTTAAACGGCATTTTTCATAGCTTGCTGTTAATTTATCCGACATCCAACTGTTCTTTGGTTATCTCCCCGCTTAAAAGCTTGGACAGAACATCGGGCGCTTCTTTCGCATTAGTGTGTGATGCCACATAAACCAATAACAGCATTTTCTTGCACTAGACCGTATTTCAGGTCTCTTTTCGATAACCTCAATTTCACTTAGCTTCGCAAAATTAAGTTTTAAGTCGTATTCTGCCGTGGGTGTTTATAACTGGAACTCATAAACAAGAAACCCATAAAAAACATGATTTATATTCATTCAAAAGAGAACAGTAATCAATGCCCCTGACTATAACTCAAAAATGAACATATTAAAGATTGTGTTTTTTAATAATGAACACCTGTTGCACGATTAATTCATTCATATATAATAAATTTGTAGGAGGTGCAGCAGTGCAAATTAAGAAGGCAGAAGTAAAAACAAGAATTGAAGAGTTCTCAAGAAGAGAGTTTCTGGTAAGAGGATATGAGAACGCATCCTTGAGGATTATCGCAAAAAAAGCACATCTATCGATCGGTAACATATACCACTATTTTTCAAGTAAAGAAGAAATTTTGGAGTCTCTTTTGCTGCCTTCGTTTGAAAGAATCAAAAACGTTATTCACAATCATATTGTTACCGAAACGAATCCTGTTTTGCTTAAGGAATTCGAACAACCCGAGCAGCTAGAGCTTTTCCTGGAGAGAAGTCATTTTTATCATTTTTTAGATGAAAACCTCATTATATTTTTACGGCTGGAAAGCACGAAATTTTTAGAGCATAAAACGATGTTGTTGAATACCTTGGAGAAGCACTTGAAATGGCACCTTCATACGAATGATGCACATGCAAAAATAATGCTCAACATGCTCATCGAATGTGTAAAGTATATTTTAATTCAATATGGCAATTCAGAAAAGGCGAAGATTGAGTTTACGAAAATTTTCAGGATTTTATGCTTCGGGATAGTCAGGATGGAAAATCAGGAATAAGGAGGGATTGATTTATGCAATACTATGTAAACCAAAGCAAATGGGAACTTCTTCAATCTTATCTTCCTCAAAAATACAAGCTTCATAACGATAATTTGCCGAAAGAATATTTTATTGATTGGAATGAAAATAAAATTCATATTGACCATTACAATGGAAATAGTGATAAGGGAACTATTATAGCTTTGCATGGGGTTGCAGGCAATGGCCGTATATTATCAAGCGTAGTCCTGCCACTGGTCAATGCAGGATATGAGGTTGTTTGCCCTGACTTTCCACTATTCGGAAACACTGTTGTATCTAATAATTGTTCTATAACTTACGATATGTGGGTAGAGTGCGGATCCTACATCGTTGAACATTATCAAAAGATGGAGAGGAAAATTATTCTATTTGGTCTGAGTGTGGGAGGCTTACTAGCTTACCAGATTGCTTGCAAATGCTCAAACATATATGGGATAATGGCATCTTGCTTTTTGGATCAACGCATACCAATCGTTATGGAACAAACCGCAAGAAAACCCTGGATAGGTAAGATCAGCCATAGCTTTTTACCTTTAGCAAACAAGCTAATACCAAATTGGAAAATACCGATGAAATTAGTCGCAAACACGAAAGCACTTGTAAACAACGATGAGCTTGCCAGTATTTTAGTACGGGATGAAAGAGGGCCGGGGAGCAGAGTTACAATGTCTTTTATCTACAGCATGGTTAACCCCTGCTTGAAGATAGAGCCCGAAGAATTTGACAAATGCCCGGTATTATTAGTCCACCCTGAAGATGATCAGTGGACGGATGTGTCATTAAGCCGATTATTTTATGACAGGCTTAAGTGTGAAAAAAACCTTGTTATGATTGAAAATGCGGGGCACCTTCCGTTGGAGGAAACCGGATTACATAAAATGGGGAGCACTTGTATTGATTTTTGTCAAAAATGCTATGCGTAAAGATATCTAGTTTCAGCTTCTTAAAATCTTCGCAACACAATCTTACTAAAATAAGAGAAAAGCAAGAGACTGCTGATAGCAATGGAGCAGATTGCACTTTTGCATCTGTATCTCTGCTGTTTTTTGCTACAAAAGACCTAATTATAAAACTTATGATATTGTGTTATAGTTAACCTTGGGTTTACAATAATAATTATAGTGTAACCAATCTTAAGTGCCGAGGTTAGCGATGAAAATCAACAATATAGTCAATCCGGAAAATGTCGTCCATCCGAATGGTCTTAGGCGAAAAAACGCACCGTATCTGGTTATATGGATCCTCTACTATGCCTGGGTGATCGTGTTTGCAACCTGGTGGACTGCTTCGCCTGCTTTGGACTCCTCATTTGCTATACAAATCAGAAGCGTCATGCACATGGTAAATCTTCTCTCCTCGGCAGTGTTCGTCCTTGTGATACGAAAAGAATGGTTTTTGAATGCCGCTCGGATTGGAGCGGCGCTGATTATTCTAAGTATGGCACTTTTTTACGCACTCGAGACCATGGAGCTTAAAATGATCGCTGCAATAACCGGTGCTATCGCCATCGGCTGCGTCAACATATGTATTCTGATTCCGTTTGTATTTACCCTTAACAATACTGAAAAGCTCTACGCGGTTGTATCCGCCAACGGGCTGATTCAGTTGATATCTCTGATTAAGGAGCACAGCTATTCCAGCCTTGCTGAACCAATCATATCCTTTGCGTTTCTTTTGTGCTCATTAGGTACCATTCTGTTTATCAAAAGAGAAAAGGAACAGGTTCCAAACGATCAGGACACTGACGAGAAGCCTGTGATGCACCGGTATGTGTACCTTTCACTTCTATTCAACTGTGGAACCGCGATTTTATGCAAGGGCGCGGGAAAGGGTATTCTCAACATCGCGGCGGTCGCTTCCGGCTCATTTGTTTTCAGCGGATACTACATCGGCGGGCTTGTGGGATGTCTTGTTTATATACTTTGCTATGCCTTTACAAAAAAAGCGTTCATCTGGCTGGGAAACATCACTTTCTCCAGTGTTGCCGTGGGGCTTTTATGCAATGCCTTTACCCCGCAGTCACCCGTACTCGCCATCCCATTTTCCGTTTTACTCGGGCTTGGAAGTACGATAGGAATGATTAATATGTATTACATCATCGGTGTAATCGGTAAAAAATATGACAGCATGCGATATATACGAATATCCATTCTCTTTATCGGTATTCTGGGCGGAGTGTTGGGAATAGTGGTGGGCAACCTGATCACACGGGTCGGAACCTTTGAGGTCTCAGTTTCAGCATCTATCGTGTCGGCGGTGGTCATGATCGCCTTTATGTTTGTATCGCCCCTCATGGAGCATGCGGACTATGTTAACGATTGGGGATATGATTCCAACCATACTGAGGTCGGTGGGGGACGGCTTGCATTTTTTAAGCCGTATGCTCTGAGCAAGCGTGAAGCACAGGTGTGTGATTTACTTCTGCAAGGCTATACGCTCAGGCAGATATCGGCGATACTTCCTATCGCTTACTCCACGGTCAATACTTACTGCACTTCGGCATATCGGAAGCTTGCTATTAACAGTCGGGCAGAACTTCTGATCAAGTTCAAAGATCATATCAATGAATAAAAGCTATACAAAAAAAGGGTCTCATTAGTTCTAATGAGGCCCTATATTTTGCATTTCAGTAGAACTAATGAATAGACGATTTTGATCAAATGCTTCAATCTATAACCATAGTTTTGTATTGCAAATCAAAGAATCATATGCAGGAGGTGTGAAATTTGAAATGGTTCGAAATTCTCAAACCGAAACGTACACCCCGTGAAAGAGATGCCCCCCCATCAGAAAAAGTAAGCGATGACGCGCCGCCGGGTAATATATCTTCAAAAATCATAGTTAACGAACCGTCCGAGCGGCTTGCCCTGCTGACACCGCGTGAGCGTGAGCTCTTCCTTCTCCTGCTCGAAGGTTATACTCTGAAGGAATCGGCAAAACAGCTTTCCGTGAAATATTCTACGGCAAACACGCACATGACGGGAATCTATAAAAAATTGGACGTTCATTCCCGCGCCGAACTGATCATTCAGTATCGGGATGCTGTCAAAACGAATAAATGAGCCAAGGCATACGAAACCATAAAAAGCTGAACGATTTTAACAGGTGATATTGAAACTCAAAATGTAAGGTGTTATACCTTTTAAACCCTAAGAAAGATAGTAATTAAGTGCGTTATGGCGTTTCGCAAGCGCCTGTCATAAAGTAAAATTTTGGAGGTTATATGATGAAAAGAGGAGTTTTTGCAATATTCCTAACAGCAATAATGCTGCTAACAATGATTCCCCTTGCATCAGCAGCATCCGCAATCCCCACATCGTTTAAAGCACCGGACTCATTGATAGCAAGTGAAAATGAGTACTCAACCGAGTTGTATTTTTCAATTGATTCAGAGCTGCTAAAATTTATTGATGAAGAACAAACTGATCATGATTCTCTTGGTATACACAGTGTTAATCATACGGCACAAATAGACTGGAAGCTGAATGACGGTGCCTGGCATTATACAGTTGACTGGGATAACTTAAACGGAGACATTGAATTAGAACCGGGGATTTACGCAAGTACCGGATACTTAAGTGATGAAACCACACATAATGTATCCATTTTAGATCTGAGAAATGGTGTTGGTGAGATCACTCCTCTTCAGACCATGTTGGGGAACGCAATGATTAAAGATGGTGATGAAGAAGGTTATAATAATCGCCTTGACCTTGCAAATAATACTTTTAATGACTATGACTTTTAATCAGTAATCTCTTGTATAACGAACTCATGTTTGGTATAATTTATATGAAAACATACGTTCGGGAGGTTGTTGATTATGGCTAAACAAGAAGCAATAAGCTTCATGG
>JAAYJG010000112.1 GCA_012523055.1 Ruminiclostridium sp.
AAAAGCACCGCCCATGACTAGCAAGCCGAAGTATTCCATGTTTTTCTGTCCGATATATTTATCCTTTAAAGCCGGCTCCTGGCCCTGCAGGGTGATGGAAAACAGGGCGGTGACGATGCAGATGATGGCAGTTTCCATCAAAAGGAGCAGGAGGGATTGAATGCTTTGGCTGCCCAGAGCAAAAACCAACAGACCTGTTACGGCAGCGGAGCCGCCTGTAATTACGGCGTTGCGGATCAGATCGGGTTCCTGTCCGCCTTTCAAAACAAGCTTTTTCAGCCATTCAAACAGAAGAATCATGGCTGTTTGCTTTAGCGCCCCTATTGGATCCGCGCGAATCAGACTGCCTGTAAAAATGGATGCCAGCATCATTGCCCTTATCAGGGCATTCCCGGGGAAAGCAGCATAAAAGGCCACTCCAAAGGGATTCAGTACTCCAAACAGCGTTCCTTGTGCCAAAACGCCCGCGAAAAGACAGTATAAAAAGTCCGTAGCAGCTATTGTTTTGAACTGCAGCGTCGACGGAAGGAGCTTGCGCAAAAACAATGCCAGCCCGCGGTTGGATAAGGATGTACTTTTCATCATTGAAGACCTCCCAGGCTTTGTCATTGGTATGCTTCAATTATACACAGGCCTGTTGTCTTACCCTGTCGTTTTACAGTTTTTCCCGGAAATAATCATTATACCGACTGAGGTGAATGACTGGTTACGCACCACTTTTTATGTGTAAACACAGAATAAAGGCTAGAAAGCACCAATATAACGAGGCCCGATGGGCCCCCGCCCCATCTCTTATCGTATTTTCAGCTAAGGGCTGAAAAACGTGTGGTGGCGGGTACCGATTGCCTTAATCAGGCGGCGAGCATTGAATAACGGGTCGCTCTTATGGAGTGTTCCAGTGGGTACACTCTCGGAGTGCTGGATTTTGCTTGCAAAATCCTCTTCTCCCACCTCGATATAACGAAGCTGAAGCTTCGTTGCTGCTGTGTGATGGTTTTGCTAAAGCAAAACCTGCCGTTGCAATAACGGCTGGTCGCAGGCTAAAGCCTGCTGCTCGCCCATGCTACCCGAGTGTGTTGCGATTGCAAGCAATCGCTTCCGTTGTTATAAAAGCTTAAAAATTTTCATAACGAAAAGCAACGCACTTGAAAAGTGATGAAGAATTATGAATGAAAAAAGCAGACCTGTTGTTATCAGGCCTGCCTGCCTTTGAGCATTTCAATCTTCCTCGGGCAGTATGCCCAGGTTCACCGCTACATTGTCAAATGCGTCGATGACACATCTTTTTCCAGACCAGTTTTTGCAGGTCGTACAGGACACCTCACTCTCGCCTGAAGCACCCATAGTAGCCTGCATTTCCCGTCTTTCAGCCTGATATTGGCTACAGTTTTCACCAACTTGTTTTAGTTCTTCCGCCGTCATTTTCTCGCTCATTCTGTTCCCTCCCATTCATTCAACCAGATTATCCTGATCGAAGTATACCCCTGGAAGAGAATTTTATGTGCATGCAATTTTTCAATCGGCTTGTTTCAACTTGGCGAAGGAAGCCATCAGCCTTTTCATACCGAACTCATCAAAATTGATTTCAACCCGGTAATCGTTATCCTCGGGTACGATGGTAACAATGGTGCCCTTGCCAAACTTTTTGTGAATGACTCTTACTCCCGGTTCAAGACCGCTGATATCCAAATCGTTGGCCTGCGTAAAGGATGCAGTACGCTGCTTCCAAGTGTCAAACCCAACCGGTTGCTGCGAATTGACCGCTTTTTCCAATTTATTCTGTGATTTTTCAGCCCCGTCCTCTGTAAGCTCTGCCGGAATCTCATCCAAAAACCGGGAAGCACGGTTATAGGTTGTATTTCCAAAGATCATTCTGGATTTGGCATGAGTGAGGAAAAGCTGTTCCCTTGCCCTGGTAATGCCCACATAGCACAACCGCCTTTCCTCTTCCATTTCTTTTTCCTCACCGATGGAGCGGTAGCTGGGAAAAAGTCCTTCCTCCATGCCCGCCAGAAAGACCACGGGAAACTCCAGCCCCTTGGCGCTGTGCATGGTCATCAGCATCACCCTGTCGGGCTGCTCTTCGATATTATCGGTATCGGCCACCAGAGAGATATGGGCCAGAAAATCTTCCAGAGAGGGTTTTTCCTCTTCACTACCGCGGACAAATTCCATTGCGACCGACTGGAACTCCTGTATATTTTCCACCCTGGTTTTGGCCTCGTCGGTTCCCTCGGCTTGGAACTGCTGGATGATCCCGATTTCTTCGATAACGGTTTTCATCCATTCGGTCAGTTCGGTATATGGAGCCATGGTTCTGAACCGCGCAAGCTTGTCGATGAAATCCTTCAGCTTGGGAGCCGCCCGTACCAGGTCGGGGATGGCATGTGCTTCTAACAGAATAGAGTATATACTTACCTCATTGTTTATGGACAGCTGCTCCGCTTTGTCGAGTGTGGTCTTGCCGATTCCTCTTTTTGGAACATTGATGATTCGCTTCAGGCTGATATCATCATGGGGATTGTGGATCACCCGCAAATAGGCGATGATGTCCTTGATTTCCTTGCGATCGTAGAACTTGTGCCCGCCGATAATTTTATAGGGTACGCCGGTTTTCATAAACGCGTCTTCAAACACACGGGACTGTGCATTCAAGCGGTATAAGATGGCAAAATCCCCATACTTCCTCGTGCCGCTGTCTACTTCTTTTCGTATCGCCGAAGCTGTATACCAGGCTTCCTCCCTTTCGTCCTGGGCTTGATATACCCGTATCAGCTGCCCGGCATCGTTTTGTGTCCACAGGGTTTTATTCTTGCGGCCATTGTTGTTTTTAATCACCTTGTTTGCCGCGTTCAGAATATTTCCGGTGGAACGGTAATTCTGCTCCAGCTTGACCACACGACAGTTCTTAAAATCCTTCTCGAACTCGAGAATATTGCGGATATTGGCCCCGCGCCAGCCGTAAATGGACTGATCGTCATCGCCCACAACACAAATGTTTTTATGCTGCTGCGACAACATACTGACCAGTGTGTACTGCGAGGTGTTTGTGTCCTGATATTCATCTACAAGAATATATTTAAACTTGTTCTGATAATGCTGCAGTACGTCGGGGTTTTCACTAAGCACACGGTTGGTGTGCATGATGATGTCATCAAAATCCAGGGCATTGTTTGCCTTTAATTTTCTTTGATACAGCACATAAAGATTGGCTACCTTACGCTGCCTGAAGTCTGAGCCGGCCATTTCCGCATATTGCTCCGGGCTCATCAACTCGTCCTTTGCGCGCCCGATTTCGGCCAGTATCTGCTTTGGCGGAAAGTTTTTATCATTATAACCAAGCTGATGTAAACAGTCCTTCATCAGGGTTTCCTGATCGGAGGTGTCATAAATGACGAAATTCCGGTCAAACCCGATTCGCTCGATCTCTCTTCTGAGAATTCGAACGCAACAGGCGTGGAAGGTTCCTACCCAGATGTCCAGTGCTTTAGTGCCGACCAGCTTTTCAATACGTTCCTTCATTTCCTTAGCGGCTTTGTTGGTAAAGGTAATGGCCAGAATGCTCCATGGCGCAACGCCTTTTTCTTCGATAAGCCAGGCCACGCGGTGTGTCAGAACCCTGGTTTTTCCGCTGCCGGCACCCGCCAGAATAAGCAGCGGGCCTTGATAGTGTTCAACCGCTTCCTTTTGTTCAGGGTTCAACCCCAAAGTCAGATCCATCGTCAATCCTCCGGTCATGTTTGTCCCATTCATTATACAAGTTTACAGGCTGCTTTGCAAACGTTTGTTCTTGCACATTTGGACGGATTGATAGAAAAATGACCCAAATCTGTTGTGGCAGGGCAAAATCCCTGGTGTAACAGTCTAAGCGCATCGGTGGACAAAATCGGGCTGGGATTCATATCTCATGTGGTTCATCGGTGGTTCCCTCTTGCGTAAAGTTTGATCTTGTAATATCATAAAATAGCCTGAAATCAATACCTTATGGACATTTCATGGCAAAATCGGGAGGCTTTTCAATGGACAGAGTGAATATACATGGGGTTAAGATACATAATGTGACCATGCAAGAGGCGGTAGAAACCGTTCTGGGCTGGGTATCGGGAGATTCCATTCATGCCGTCTATACACCCAATGCTGAAATCATCATGCAGGCACAGAGAAACCAGGATCTGAAGAATATTCTCAATGAAGCAGGGCTGCTCATTCCCGACGGTGCGGGTGTGATCCTTGGGTCTAAAATATTGAAAACCCCACTAAAGGAAAAAGTTTCGGGGGTCGACCTGATCAAAAACCTGTTTAAAGCCTCTGCCGGAAAAAGCATCAGCTACTATATTCTTGGCGGCCAACCCGGGGTGGCTGAGATGGCTGCAGTAAACATCCTGTCCGAGTATGGAAAGGTGAATATCAAGGGCTACGCCCATGGCTATTTTTCTCCTGATGAAGAAGATGAGCTGATTGAAAGTATCAACAAGCTGAAACCAGACATTTTATTGGCGGGGTTCGGTGTACCCAAGCAGGAGTTCTGGATTCATCAGAACATGTATCGTCTGAAAACCAAGGTCTGCATTGGGGTGGGCGGTGCCATCGATGTTTTGGCGGGCACCGTGGCGCTTGCGCCGGAAGTCATGCGCAAGGCTGGCCTGGAATGGCTTTTCAGGCTGGTTCGGGAACCTAAACGCTATAAACGCATGATGGATCTTCCCCGCTTTGTACTCTTAACCTGGAAAAAACGGTTATCCGGGAAGAAATGATCCTCGGGTGCTTACCATACTAGAAAGGGTATTTTCCCATCAGGGCAAATTGCTTCTATGGCATCAGCACAGCTGATCCACACAAACAAAGCAGACCAGGTAAATGGCTGAAAGGTAGCTTATGAGAAGGCAGACCTATATCCGTGAAAAAAAGAAGTATTGGACGATCAAAAACCGTGGTTACAAGGCATACCGTACAGAGCGCTCCGGCACGAAGCCTGTGAACAAGAAGAAAGCGCTTTTGATGGTGCTTATATCTGTGCTGCTTGTGTTATTACCGCAAATTGCAAAGACAGTCGCAGTCTCCAATCCCGATCTGGTCGAAAAGTACTTTTCGCGCGGTCTTTATCCGATAACCTCCCGCATTCAATCCGCCATAGCCAACCTTGTACCCTTTTCCATTTATGAAATCGTTATTGTCTGTCTGATACTGTATGCATTATACCGCTTTTTCAGATTGATCCAATCTTTTTTCCGCAGAAGCTTCACCGACGAAATCATCCGGTTTTTAGCACAGGTTCTTTTGATCGTTTCCATCGGCCTGTTTCTCTTTCAATTCGCCTGGAGTCTGAACAATTACCGCACCCCCATAAAGGATCAGCTTGGGCTGGATGTACGGCAAGCTTCTGTTTCTGAACTGGCAGACACTTATAAAGCGCTTGTTGACAGTGCCAATGCTTCCCGCTCCAGGCTGGACGCGGTACAGGCTTCTGATCCGCAAAAGCTGCGCAACGTTTTCAACACGGCCTGGGAAGGGTATCCACCCCTTTCACAGCAGTATTCTCTTTTTCACGGCCACCGTGTCCGGGTAAAGGGGTTGTACCTATTTTCATGGGTTCAGACCATTTCAGGCTATGCAGGGGTTTACAACTTTTTTACCGGTGAACCAAATATCAATATCCAGCCTCCGCTGGTATCTCTTCCACACTCAGCCAGCCATGAAATTGCGCATCAAATGGGGATTACCCTGGAAGATGAAGCAAACTACGCAGGGTTTTTAGCCTGCATGAACCACCCGGATGATCTTTTCCGGTATTCGGGATACCTCAGCGCTTTAACCTATACCGGCAACGCGCTGTATGCGCAGTCTCCTGATACCTATTCAGAACTGTCTGCCATGCTGAGCAACGAAATACAAGCGGATCAGCAGGAAATTCGGGAGTTCTGGGATCAGCATCAAAAAAAGACGGCCTCGCAAATAGCCGATAAAATGAATGAAACCTATCTGAAAAGCAATAATCAACCCGAAGGAATGCATAGCTATGGCAAATTTGTGGATTTGCTAATCGCCGACTATCTTAAGGACGGTCAGATTTAACGCGAAGAAGGCTTTAAAGTGCCTGTGTGTATCGGGCAAATTATCACCCTCAGTTTGATGCATTAGAATATCCATGATCAGCGTAAAGTCATATTTCTATTTTACATTGAGTGGGAGGAGAGTCCAAGGTGAAACGGCTGAAACTTATAGCCGTTTCATTTATCGTGTTGAGGCCCATACCCCTGCAATCCTTACAATTTATCGATCAGATACACAGTCATGGCGTACACACAATCCAGTGTGACCGGCTTATCCGGGTTGATCCTTGTCAACACTTCCGCCGGGAACAGGCCTTTGTCCTTTGCTGTTTGAAACGCATTTCCCTGCGTGTATGGAATGTCCGCAGCCTTTAAAAGAATTTCGGCTGCTGTCTCACCGGTAAGAATATTTTCGTTGCGAAAAGCGCGGATTCTGCTGTCGAGCTCCAGCGAATATTTCTGTGGTGCAGCCTTGACCATTAAGTTGATCAACAATGTGGTCAGATGCTCTTCATTGCTTTCAAGATTTAACAGATAATCGTTGTTCATCCCTCCAGCTACCAGGCCGTACTCGGTAAGAACCTTGATGCTGTTCCATGCCCAATGATCCGCGTTGGGGTTGGGGATATCAAAGTCCTCCAGGATAAGACCCGACCTCTTCAAAAGGCCCTGGTATTCCTGGATGTCCTGTGCGGGCGCCTTCATCAGCTCGGCAGGGGTCATATCGTTCAGGTAACACCAGGCTGCGGTAACCCCCATTGCTTCTCCTGCGGTGATATTCACTGACATCCTGCCGGCGCTTGTGGATGCAAGGGATGAAAAGGAAGCCTTTTTACCGACCATCAGCAGGTTATCCAGATTTTTTGAGATAAAACAGCCCAACGGAATGGAATAGACGGTCGGGTTGCCCATGATATAGGAATACTCCTCGGACATCTGGGCGCTGACAAATTTTTCAGCATCCACCGGGCCGGAAGCCATGATGACCTTGTCGGTAAAATCCCTGTTTTCCAGAATATCCTCTACCTTCAGCCGGTAGCGCCCTTCATAATGCCGGTATTCCGGAATATAAAACTGGGATGGGCCTGTGCGGAAGGTGCAGTTCTCAAAGGGAACGAATACCACCTGTAAAAACACCGTCAGCATTTGCGCTTCCTTCAATGCGGCGTTAAAATCCTCTTCCATCTTTTCAGGGTCGTTCACATTAGCGC
>JAAYJG010000113.1 GCA_012523055.1 Ruminiclostridium sp.
CGCGCCCGAGATCCACGATAACATTCTTTCGGTCGTAACGGCTGATAACACCTGAAATAATGTCCTCTTCCTTACTGGAAAATTCTTCGAAGATAATGCCCCTTTCGGCTTCGCGGATGCGCTGCATGACAACCTGTTTGGCGGTTTGTGCGGCAATTCTGCCAAAGGTACGCGGAGTAACCTCCACTTCCACCACATCGCCAACCTCAAACTCAGCATCAAACTTGGTCGCCTGTTCCAGTGACATTTCAACAGAAGGATCGGTAACGACCTCTACTATATTTTTTTCAGCGAAAACCCGGACATCACCTGTCTCACGATCGATGTAAACCTCCACGCTCTGGTTGGTACCGTAATTTCGCCTGTATGCCGTAATTAAAGCGGTTTCGATAGCCTCAAAGAGTATATCTTTTCCTATGCCCTTTTCCTTTTCAATTTGTTCCAATGCATGAATAAATTCGGCACTCATGATTCAGCCTCCCTAAAATAATATCATCCGATTTATTTTTGAAATCATTTCCACTGAGTATGTTTTCCTGTCGTCCCTGCCAACGAGAATCGTTACGCTTTCCCCATCGAAGGCCTCCAAAATTCCCTCACAAGCCTTGCTCCCGTCCACCGGCTTGTAAAACTTGATTTGCACCTGGTGACCGATGGCCTTTTCATAGTCCTTCGGCGTTTTGAAGGGCCTTTCAACACCCGGGGAGGAAACCTCGAGCATATAGGCCTGCGGGATGGGATCAGCCCGGTCAAGCTTATCGCTTAAGGGCCTGTGCACCGCCTCGCAGTCTTCAAGGGTTATACCGCCGGGTTTATCGATAAAAATACGCAAATACCAATGGGGACCTTCCCGGACGAACTCAACATCCACCAGTTCCAGACCAAGCCCATCTATAATTGGCCTGGCCAGTACTGCAACAACCTCGGTTACTTTATTTTGTGTCATAAATCATCCTCCATGATAAACAATGCCATTGAGCTATGTATGAATCAGGCTTTGTTTCAACCATGAAAGCAGCGCTGACTGAGCGTGAAACAACCTAAAAATGTCCTTTTAAAATGTAAAGAGTGGGGATGACCCACTCTTTCCGAACAACGAACCACTCATAGACCAAAACAATTATACCATGGAACATTTTGCAATGCAAACATTTTCTGAGGTTTTTCCACTCTTTTTCAGCAGCCGTTTTAAGCCCCCTTACGACCCGTTTAACATCGCCCGGTTCAGTACGCAAATGATTGCACGCAACGAAGCCGTTGTGGGGTTTTGATCCTTTCCAACACCAAATATGCTTCTTCCGCCGCCATTGGCCAGCTGAATGTACGCGACGGCTTCCGCGTCAGCCCCGCTGGTTAAGGCATGCTCTGCATAAGCCTCGAAACGGAATTTGGTGACCCCGTAGTTTTTCAGGGCATCGAAAAACGCTGAAATCGGGCCATTCCCCTTACCGGAAATATGTATGGGTTTACCTTCCATGAGAAGCTGAGCACTGACCGAAACAGTATTTCCTTTGCTTTCAACGCTGTAATCTTCCAGGCTGACAGGCCCTTTCGCTTCCAGATATTTTTCATTGAAAACCTCCATAATTTCTTCCGGGGTAAGCTCTTTGCCCATTATGTCAGATTTCTGCTTGATCATTTCACCAAATTCGGGGTGCATAGCCTTGGGCAGCTGGTAACCAAATTCGTTCTCCATGATAAAGGCCACACCGCCCTTGCCCGATTGGCTGTTGATGCGGATGATCGCTTCATACTGCCTTCCAAGGTCGGACGGATCGATGGGCAGATAAGGAACATCCCAGTATTCGGGTTTTTCTTCCCTGACATAATGGAAGCCTTTGTTGATGGCATCCTGATGAGAACCGGAGAAGGCCGTAAAAACAAGCTGCCCGGCATAGGGATGCCTTTCATGTACCCGAAGATCGGTGCATTCTTCATAGGTTTTTGTAATCGCATCGATATTGGTGATGTTCAGTTTGGGATCTATCCCCTGGGAATAAAGGTTCATCGCGAGGTTGATGATATCAACATTTCCCGTGCGTTCGCCGTTTCCAAACAGCGTGCCTTCAACCCTGTCGGCGCCTGCCAAGACTCCCAGTTCGGTTGCAGCAACACCGGTGCCCCGGTCATTATGCGCATGCAGGCTGATAATAACGCTGTCCCTGCAGCTGATATGACGGCAGAACCATTCGATCTGGTCGGCATAAACATTGGGCGTAGCCATTTCGATGGTTGCGGGCAGATTGATGATAACCTTTTTTTCAGGTGTTGGCTGCCAAACGTTCAACACCGCCTCGCAAATCTCAAGCGCATAATCCATTTCGGTGCCAGTAAAACTTTCGGGAGAATACTCGAAACGGATATCACTGTCGCTTTCCGCGGCCAGCTGTTTCAGCAATCTGGCCCCTTTGAGGGCAATTTCGATGATTTCAGATTTGTCTTTGTTGAAAACAATACGCCGCTGCTGTTCCGAGGTAGAGTTGTACAGATGCACAATGGCATGGTCTGCACCCTGAATGGACTCAAAGGTTCTGCGTATTAAATGCTCTCTGGATTGGGTGAGCACCTGAATGACAGTATCCTCGTTCAAAAAGCCTTTCTCGATGATCGTCCGCACGAAGCGGAAATCGGTGTTGGAAGCCGAGGGAAAAGCCACCTCAATTTCCTTGAAGCCAAGAACCTTTAAAAGATTGAACATTTTTAGCTTTTTCTCAACGCTCATGGGTACAGGCAATGCCTGGTTTCCGTCCCTTAAATCAACGCTGCACCATATGGGAGCCTTGTCGATGGTTTTTGTGGGCCAGGTGCGATCCTGAAAATCCATTGCAGGATATTTTTTATACTTGCTCCAGTTCATTTTACATCCTCCTTCAGAAAAAAACTTGCGACCAGTTGCATACACGGTTTAGCAACCCTTGCCGGCTGTGTCTTGCCTGCCTGGCAGGCACTTCATTTTTCAGCAATGCAAAAAACCCCTCCGTCTCATTCAATAGAGACGGAAGGGTCATCTTCCGCGGTACCACTCTTGTTTATTCCAAATGGAATACACTCTGCCGGACATCCATACATGTGCCTGAACCAATGAACTCCGGAATTCATTGCCGGGTAACAAAAAAACCTTCGCCAAAGAGACGAAGGGATGATTACCACTCTTTTGCTCCAGATACAGGCTGTACCGATATCCTGCCCCTATAACGATGGGCTTTCGTCCTGTCCTACTACATGTTCAGAAGGAAACTCCAGGGCCAGTTCGATACGGTTCCCCCGCTGTTTCACACCTGCCAACAGCTCTCTGAAAGGCTTGCCATATTTACTATTCCCTATCACAGTATTTAAAATATTAAAATTAATCATATCATGGTTTTCCAGATATGTCAAGGCTATTTTCAATTATTTTCCGCTTATAAAGCTGTTACTGTTCTCAGGTAAACAGACGCAGCATGCTGAACGAAGTGAAGGATCTCGCATTATTCCTGACACGATCCTTCGCTGCGCTTAGATAAAACACATACCTCTGAAGCTACTTATGAACTTATTAGTGGGGGGTGTGAACAGTCCCTCCACGACCCATGTGTCGCCAAACGACACGAAACCTTGGCAGGTTTCGCAGGAGTAATCATCAGCTTGATAACCGTTCAGAGGCAGTGCCTGAGCACTGAATGATTTGCGTGCTTTTAACATATGGCGCGGGAAGCGTACCCTCGCAAATTCTTTGCTGTCTTCTGTCCCCGGGGAAGCTCATGCTTTTATCAGTTGAAAGGCAGGTTTGATCAATCCGATGGTTTTCCCCGTCCAGGTCTGTACCGGTGGATAATGATAATGGTTCATTTTCTCCAGCATTTCCTTGCGTAAAATATCAAGCTGGCTTAATGTCTCGATGACAACCGGATCAACAGCCCTGACGCCGCCATCCTTTATCTTAACAGCGATACCAAGCCCCTGCGGATGACAGTGCACACAAAAAACTCCGTCCGCGCCCATTTTCCCAAACAGGTCCCCTTTGGAAAGGCGTATCAAATCGGTATCGAGCCTGTCGTTCCCGGCAATCATTTCCGGAAATTCCGCAACAGCTCTGTACAAAAGCTCCTGAGCCTCTTTATACTTCCCGTTGAAACAGTTGGTATTGAACAAACGTGCATAGGCCAGTGCCATTTTCGCAAGCGGCACGCCAAATACGGGCACCCCACACCCATCGATTCCGATGTGAATGGATTCTTTTGGGGTATCGCTGAATTCGGCAATACAGGCCAGAATATCCTGCTGTATCGGGTGAGAAATGTCCCAGTAATTATCCAAAGGCCATCCCATTATCTTACAGGCGGCAATAAAACCCAAATGCTTGCCGGAGCAGTTATTATGCCATTGGGATGGAAGATCCCCGCTTGCGTACAGTTCGATCTTTTCACTGCCGCCATAGGGTTCACGCACTCCGCAGTTGATGTCACTTTCCTTGACTTTAAGCTTGTTTGCAATGCTCATCAGGGTTTCAATATGCTGTTTTCCCCCGCTGTGAGAAGAAGCCATAATCGCCACTTCCTTCAGCGTGAATCCAAAAACCTCATGAATTTTCTTCATCAGATGGGACAGCATAATGAACGGTTTTCCGGAGGATCTGAAATAGCAGATCTGTTCAGGATCCCCAAAGAAATGTGTTAATGCGCCGTTTTGCTGAACAACCGCTACATTGCCATCATGAAAACTTTCAACCAGCCCGTTTCGGATTATTTCAACCACTCTGTTCATCACTCCCTTGTTATTCTTGCTTCAGATGATTATAATTATAACCAGACAAAGATACATTCGTGAAGAAATATGAAGGGTTATTATGAAGGTTCTCGGTATCGTATCCGAATACAATCCGCTGCATTCTGGGCACGCCTTCCATATTCGGGCTTCAGTTGAAAAAACTGGCGCTACCCATGTCATCTGCGTCATGAGCGGTCATTTCGTACAGCGTGGTGAACCTGCGGTGGCCGACAAATGGGTACGTGCTAAAATGGCCTTGTTGTCCGGCGTAGATCTGGTTCTGGAGTTACCGGTTGTTTTTTCCTGTTCCTCCGCCGAGCTTTTTGCTTATGGTTCTGTTCGTACCCTGCACCATACCGGTGTTGTTGACTGCTTAAGCTTTGGCAGTGAGCAGGGTGAACTGGGCTCTCTGTGGAGAATAGCTTCCGCTTTGTATGATGAGCCTGCGGCATACCGTGAGCTGTTAAAAAATTACCTGGGCGAAGGGCATTCCTTCGCAGTTGCCCGTGAGAAAGCTTTGACCGGTTATCTGCGCGGCCTTCCGGACAATATCATGTCCCAGTCCAACAACATTCTTGCCATAGAATATCTGAAAGCGCTGAAAGGCCTTCGCAGCAGCATCCAGCCAACCACCATCAAGCGACAGGGTTCGGCCTATCAGGAAGCTGAAATTGCTCCCTCATTTTCCAGTGCTACATCCATACGCGCATTCCTGCAAAACAACGGTTCTCTGACCGACCCTGTCATATCTGCCAATATTCCTGAAGTCTCTCTTGAGCTGCTGAAGCAATGTGTTGAGAAAGGCA
>JAAYJG010000114.1 GCA_012523055.1 Ruminiclostridium sp.
CCCAAAGGGCTAAAAATACGCTATGAGGCAGGGGTCTTAGGGCATTTGATAAACAGTAACGTCAACTCCTGTTTTTATATATAACCTGCCCTATTGGGCAGGCTTTTCTTATGGGTGCCGGGGGAACCAGCCATTAAATCCGCGGTATTGCTATATTTCCTGAACCCTTTCAATACCCGCTCCACCACTGAAATCCTTTCTTCAAGGCCCCCTCTCAGCTCGATATAAGGGAGCTTGCGTTCCCCTAAATCTGAAATGATCCGCTTTTGGAAGATATGCCTTTTTTGATCGCCGGATCGATCCCATGTGTCGTCATAAGGGATGTCATCCCCGCAAAGAAAACATATATCGTATCTGGTTTGAGCATTCACAGCCATCTGTTCAAGCTGCGGCAAAGCAAACCCACAATAATCCATTGAAAACATATAAGTAGTAATAGCGTTGGTATCTACAAACAGATACCGGTTTGCGTCTGCCAATAAAAGCTGTTCTCTTTCAATATGACCCTCTGCGATTTCGACCAGCTGCTGCGGTTCAAGCCTGCGGCTTACCTGGTTTTTATCCCAGTACTCTCTTCCATATTCAGGCATGAACACCGTATTGAACCGCTTTGCGAGTTCTTCGGTGATTGTGGATTTGCCGGTTGAAGGTGCTCCCAGAATAACAACCTTTGTTATCATGTCATTGTAAACCAGGGGATCCAGGTATTTTCTATGTTCAAATGGACAATTGCGTATCATGGTTGCAGAAACAGGAACCCTTAGCCCTGTAAACACAATCAACCATGCAAGCTCAAAAGTATTCCACCCTTTTATCTTCATAGGTCTCACCTCTTTCTGGTTCCACATGGCTTCGTCATGTTCTGCTGACCACCTGGGAGCCGGCTCGGAAAGTCTGTTTATTCTTTAGAAACACGCATAAACATGTAAAAATGAGCGGAACTATGCGGGTTTCAAGCCACGGAAAGCAGTGTCTTATGAATAAATATGCTTTTCCGAACGGTCTCCTTGTTATGCGGTGTAAACTCTTCTATTCGTTTATTCCATCCCTGCAGCCAGCTCCACCCCATTGATCATCATGTTGTACAGGGCCATCACATGCATCAGATCACCGTCATGCAAACCTAAATCATAGGTTTCAACTGCGTTTATCGGAACAATGACTCTTACTTTTCGGTTTTGTACGTTGAACCAGGTTTTCAATGTGATTGCAAAATGGCTGATGCAGATATTTGTACATCCCCCGGTGATGATAAAGGTATTGACATCCTCGTTTTCTTGCAGCCATCTTTGAAATGCTTCTTCCAGAAAACCATTGGTCGAGTTCTTCGGGATAAGGGTATAGCCGCCAATCCCCTTCAGTTCATCAACGATTTCACCCTCGCTGGTACCAGCCATGCAGTGTTCGGGATAAGCATCAAATTCCGGTGAAGCCTTGGTGTGACAATCGGCGAAAGCAAGCTTTTTTATTTGTAATTTGTCACAGGCTTTTGAAAGTGTTGCTATTTCGGGAATCAATCCTTCTACTCTTGGGCTGCTTAACGCCCCTTCTTTGGTAAAACCATTCACCATATCAACCATTACAAGGGCTGTATGTTCTTTTTGCAGGCCTTTCAAAGGAACAACGGGCAGATTTGCCAACAACTCAAATATTTCCTCAAGGGTCTGGGCGCTTTTTTTCAAAAATACATTCTTGTTTTTCATTTTCATCTCAACCTCTCCTCTCATTGCGAAACATCCATCCAGTTCGGGTTAAACCTGAACAGCTTTGAAGGCCTATGGCCTGCATCCTTTGTATACTCATTGGTTTCAATCACCATGTCTGCAATTTTTCTTCTGAAATTTGCTTTTAACAGCTCCTTGCCAAG
>JAAYJG010000115.1 GCA_012523055.1 Ruminiclostridium sp.
CACTCTATCTCTGTCTGGAGGACAGCACCATCCGCATTCAAAACCGACTGTTCGAAATCACCGAGGACGCGCCGCCCTGCGTCCACTTCACCACCGAAGCCCAGATCATAGGCGCAGGGCTGGAGGAACAAATCGAAACCTTTATCACCGAGTACCCTGACACAGTCCTGGTCATCATCGACACCCTACAGTTAGTGCGCCGTGCTGTATTCGACACCAGCTATGCCAATGACTACCGAGAGCTAAGCGTACTCAAAAAGTTGGCGGATCGTCACGGGGTAGCCATTCTTTTGATCCATCATCTAAGGAAAGAAAACGACAGCGACACCTTCAATCGCATCTCAGGTACAACGGCACTACAGGGTGCGGTGGATTCCAGCTTCACGTTGGTGGAGAGCAAACGGGGCAGCGGCACAGCACTTCTCTCCTGCGTCGGACGGGACATCGAGTACCGTGAGTTGGAGCTACGGCGCAGCAGCGACAACATCTGGGAGGTGCAGTCGGATAGCTACCATCAGCCGGAGGTGTTAAAAGACAACATCATCTTTTTACTCTCTGATTTTATGCGGGACAAGTCCGAGTTCACCGGAACCCCCACCGAGGTGGCAGAGCGCATCAGCACTGACAGTGACGACCCTGTGTCGGCCAGGGTGCTTTCCAGGTGGCTGGTGCAAAACAGCGACGCGCTCGCCGAAGCCGGAATATCCTTTGAAATCCGCCGCAGCAACGGTCAGCGGCTCGTCACGCTGAAGCGAAATCGTGACGATAGTGACGCTGAAATGGGGAGAGCCTCCTCTCCCCCGACAGGCGACCCTGTTGACCCTGTGTTCAAGACAGGGGACGAATAGGTGCCCGGTACGGATTTCCCTCCTTGGGGAGGGAGCCAGCATCGCGTTTGTCTGGACATCGGCACAGCCGATGTCCGCCAAACACATGGTTTGCGGGGCCCTGCCCCACACCCGGTAGAAACGGAGGAAATGCATGAAAGACACCACATTCAGCATCCGAATCTCAAGTGACGACCTAAACACCATCAAGGAAAAAGCCAGACAGGCCCGCCTTTCTCAAAGCGACTATGTCACCCGCTGTTGTCTGGGAAAGCAGGTGGTAGTTGTGGAAGATCTAAAGGAAGTGTTAAAGCAACAGAGAGCCATCGGCAATAATTTAAATCAGCTCACGGTGCTGGCCAACATGGGGCGTGTGTCGGTTTTAAATCTTGACAGTACGGCGGCAGAGCTTGCAAAAATCAGCGAAACGTTGCGGGAGATTGCCGAACGAGGGAGGTGGTCCAAATAGCTATCATCAACTTCACGAATTATTCCAAAGGGCAGACACGTTCCTCCATGGCGGCGGTCATGGAGTACACAAAGCGGGAAGAAAAAACAATGTGGCAGGGACAGTCCCTGATCAGCGGATTCAACTGCCGGCCCGAAAGTGTTTACAATGATTTTCTCAGCACCAAGCTGCTCTACCACAAGGATGACAAAGTTCTATTCTTCCACATGGTGCAGAGCCATCCCAAGGGTGCCGATGTCAATCCGGTCACAGCTCATATGGCGGCCATGGAGCTGGCCAAGTATTTCGAGGGGCGGGAGGTGTTGGTCTGTACCCATATCGACCGTGACCATGTCCACTCCCACTTTATTATTAATAGCGTCTCGCTTGAAGATGGGCGAAAGCTTCATGTCAGTGAGCCGCAGCTGGTTGAACTCCGTCAGCGCAACGATCAGGTGTGCGAAATGTTCGGCCTGCCGGTGTTTCAAACAGGCCAGAAGAAAAAGATGAAATCCATGTCCACGGCAGAGTATCATACCGCGGCCAAGGGCGAGAGCTGGAAGTTCCGGCTCATCAATACCATCGATGAGTGTATGCGGTACGCTGGTAATCGGGATGAATTTATCACCCTGATGCGCACCGAGGGCTACGATGTCCGCTGGGAGACAACCAGAAAAAATATTACCTACACCACCCCAAGTGGCATGAAGTGCCGGGATGAGCGATTACATGACGAGAGATATTTGAAGGGAGCGATGGAACGTGAGTTTAGAATCAGACAGGCGAAACTCCTTGGACGAATTGAAGCGACTGAACCAGCCGAAGGAATCTCATCCGACTCAAGAGGAATGGATAGAGCTTCTGAATATCATGGACTCTCTGGAACAGAAATCAGCGACACAGGCAGCACTGCTCCGGGAGCTTTTGCAGAAGCCGAGGAACTACCCGACCCAGGAGCAGATCTCGTCACTGGCGAGGGATGTGGGGCAATACGGACGATCCTCGAACAGGCTGGGGAGAAGAACGTGCGGCGTATCTCTCTCCCACGCTTGCACCTGCCGCGTCTCAGCCCGGCGCTCCTGCTCATTCCGGTGATCCTGATAGTGTGCTGGGCAGTGTGGCACAGCTGGGGCACGCTCTGGAGCGAAATCAAGATGCTGCTCCCGTGATGGACGGTACGACGATGGCTCCGCATACAGATAAGAAAATCCTCTCGAAGGAGCGCAAAAAGAAAGTCGCCCAGGGAAGTGCCCCGGACGACCATGAGGATAAACAACAGACTCACAACATGAGCATGTAAGGAAAGATTCAATTTAAGATGCAAGACAAAAAAACGCCTTCCAATTGGAAAGACGTTTTGTGTGACAGTTTTATTCTACTTCTTCTTCCAGAACATCTCCGAACAGGATACGCAGATAATCCCGGCGGCCATAGAGTACGCGATCCACATAGACCTCGTCTCCCTGCACCCGGTAAAAGGTTAGGTAATTTCCATGTACAAGAAAGCGGTAATCGCTTTCCACATTGGCAATTGAGGACAAGGGCGCACCCATTTCCGCAAAATCTATTAGCTGGTCAACAGAATCCATAATAGCGTTTACGATACGCACAGCGGCAGGAGTATTCTGAAGCTCCGTTGCGATGTAGTCCCATATTTCATCCAAGTCTCTACGCGACTGGTTAGAATAGCGAATCCTATACTTCATCCGCTTTTGCGCGGAAATGCGCCCTCATCTCCTCAGGCTCCAACCAGCCTTCCTGCTCACCGGACTTTCTGCCTTTTGCAAGTTCGTTCATAAGGCGGAGCGTAGCCTGTGTTTTCTCATAGTCCTGCATATCTACAATGGCGTATTTGCCCCGCCCGTTCTTTGTCAAAAACACAGGAGCACCTGCAGATACATCACGCAGTACCTCGCTATAATTACGCAGATCAGAAATTGGCTTAATGTTCGGCATATTAATCAGCTCCTTTCTGTTTATATTATATGCCATGTTGATGTAAAATACAACTGCGAATTTGCAGCTAGATACAGTCTATGCGATATTTTTGATACTGATAACAAGAAAATGAAAGGTGGACAAACCCCATGCTAACATCAGAATTCAGCAAGACCTACGAAACCAAAATCGGTAACACTATCTACACCATCACCAGCGAGTGCCCAGAGGACACCAAAGATGACATGCTGGATGCGCTGGTGCGGCTTATGAAACGGGATATCAGGGGCGTGGAAACAGAGAAGAAATAACTACCGCTGTCCATAGCTTTCCCCGGCGGCTTGTGGTATGGTGTGCTTGCGAAATCCACAAGCCGTTTTGCGGGGAGATCAGGAGGTGCTTATGAATATCATCCCCCCAAACGAATACAAGGCGGCAATCTACCTGCGCCTGTCCCGTGACGAGGACACAAAGCAGGAGAGCAATTCCATCACAAACCAGCGGCAGATTGTAACCAACTATGCAAACCAGCAGGGCTACAATATTGTCGATGAGTACGTCGACGACGGGGTCAGTGGGGTCAGCTTTGACCGACCCGGCTTCCAGCAGATGATGGGCGACATCACCCAGGGAAAAATCAACATGGTGATTGTCAAAGACCTCTCCCGCCTCGGTCGTGAGCACATCGGAACCGGCCAGTACATCGAGCAGATTTTTCCCCGTATGGGTGTGCGGTTCATCGCCATGGGTGAAAATTACGACAGCCTGTACGACGACGAGCCGTCAGCCGACATGGTGCCCATGATTAACTTTCTCAATGAGCTCCATGCCAAGCAGAGCAGCCGTAAGGGCCGTGCCAGCAAGAAGCTTCTGGCTCATACGGGCAAGTTTCAGGGCAACAAGGCGCCTCATGGTTACATCAAGGATCCGGCAAACAAGTACCACCTGTTGATCGATCCGGAGGCGGCGGAGACCATAAAATTCATTTTTCAGCTGGCCTGTGACGGGCTGGGCTACAAGGCCATCTGCCGCCGGCTACGGGACGAGGGCATCCCCAATCCCACCGCCTACACCAACATCAAGGATCCGGATCATCACGCCAACAGCGACTACTGGAAGCAGCCCCACGACTGGCATTCCTCGTCTGTCAAGACCATTCTCCACAACCCCACCTATCTGGGCAAGATTGTCAGCGGACGGCGGACCACCCGCTCCTTCAAGGACAATCAGGTTATTAGTCAGCCGGAGGAGGAGTGGATCGTAACCGATAATATGCATGAACCCATCATCGACCAGCGAACCTGGGATTTGGCCCACGAAAAAATCAAGGTGCGAAAGCGGAGCGACAATCAGGGCGCTATCCAGATGTTCGCCGGTCTGGTGAAATGCATCGACTGCGGCTACGCGCTGGCTTATACCAAGAACGGTGGCAAGCCCTATTACCAGTGCAGCCAGTACAATGTCAAAGGCAAGGACTACTGCTCCTCCCACTACCTCCGCTACGACGAGCTCTACGATGTGGTGCTCCACGACGTGCGGCGCAGGGCGAAGGCGGCGGCAGAAATGGATGGGTACATGCTGCGCAGGCTCAGGAATGAGGCTTCGGGGGTGCTGACCAAGAAGCTGCGGGAGGCTGAAAAAGCCTTTCAGACCGTGGACTCCCGCATCAGCGAGCTGGATACAGTCATCGGCAGGCAGTACGAGGACAGCGCCCTGGGGCGCATCTCCTGCGAACGCTTCGACTCCCTGCTTAAGAAATACGAAGCCGAGCAGGCCGAGCTGAAAGAGCGGCATACCGCAATCAAGCAGGAGCTGGCCGAGCAGCAGAAACGCCAGAGCGAGAGCGAGCAGTTTATGGAGATGATCGCCGCCTACAAGGACATCACCGCCCTTAACCAGTCCATCCTCAACGAGCTGATCCACAGCATCGAGGTGGGCCCCATCCAAAAGGAGGACGGCATCCGGCGCAGAAGCATCCGCATCCGTTACCGGCAGTTCTGCTATGTGGAGGTTTGCTCCACCGAGGATCTGTTCGCGAACTGGGATGAGAGCATGTGGGAGGACTGGCGACAGATTGATCAAGAGCTGCTGCAAGCGGCTTCGGTATTATAGATGTGGTGGAGCGGCGGCTCAGAATAATACATTGCGGCAGAATACAACAAAAAAACTGCCTTTAGGAGCGTCAAGAGGTAAGGGGTTCGATCCCCCTCATCTCCACCACACTAAAAGCCTTGAATACATTACGTTTCAGGGCTTTTTTTATTTCTTCGTTTGATTATGAAAAAACTAAAAAGTTGAATATGAGTTGAACGAAAAAAATAACATCGATTATATAATCAGCGAAACCATGCAACATTGACAAAAAACGTAGCAAAAGAAAATTAACCTCATAATAATCGAAGTTTATAAAGTTATTTCAACTAGCATTTTTTCATCGAACAGAACAAATATGAACAGGGCATATTTAGTACAGACACTATATTGGGCATAAAAATATCTCCATGGAAAAGATAATGATATCATTTTCAGAACAGGCGTGTAGATATACTGGTTTCTTGATAATTTCTTCGATCTCATTTTTTTTACCATGAAAACAGCTATAATGAATATCAGAAACGGCAAAGAAATTACAAGATAACTCACGAGCAAACTTCAAAAAACGAGCTCATTCGAAGAATTCGTTTACCGCGTAGAATATAATTTGAAGAAAAGAATGACCCTGTTGACGGAAAACACAGAGGCCTGTTTTTTGACTCTTTGAAACTAGAGGCTTTGTGTTGATCACTCTTATTACAGAGTGATCATACTTACACCTGAATCCAAAGAAATGGTGGTTTGGCGTATGAGTGATAAAAAAGACAATATCCAGAAAAAAGAAGATCATGATGAACTACATGCACAAAACTCCAGCAAACAAAGCAAAGAGGAGTTCGAACGCATTAAGAAATGGATCGAAGAGCGTAGGGCAGTGCTTGAAAATCCAAAGAATAATAGTATAAACATGGGCTCTCAAAAGAAGAATGATAGCTCGGAGTAGTCCCGGAATACCCCAAAAGAAAAGAGCTCTGTGATAAATCCACAGTATCCGAGAGAAGTAGCCGAGCAAATCAACCATGAAGTAGCGATTCTAAGAACCTGTAATCAGAGTTCTGTTGATCATACAAGAGCAAGATTACGGCTTAACTACCTTGAAAAACTACCATGGAACCCTCAGCAATTCTAGCCAGTTAATATTGTTAGGGCAAGAAAAAACCTAGATCATGATTATTATGGAATGGAGCAGGTAAAGGAAGAAATTATTGATTATATCTATGCCATGAACAAGCTGGGGAGGGTTTCGAATGAAATCATTCTATTTTCAGGCCCTCCGGGTACCGGTAAAACCTCAGTCGCCAGGCAAATTGCCAAAGCTCTTGGAAGGGAATTCTATAAGATCCCTCTGGGCGGCCTCAGTGATGACGTTTTCCTGAAAGGCTGCGCAAAACAGTATAGCGGAGCGAAGCCGGGAACCATCGTGGACATTCTGTTTAAAGCCGGACATAAGAATATTCTGATCCTTTTGGATGAGGTAGATAAGTTTGGTGCCAGAAACGGAGCGCAGGACGGTGCAGCAGCCCTGCTTGATGCATTGGACCATGACAAGGCTTTTGTGGATCGCTTTATCGATTTCCCGATTGACTTAAGCGATATTGTTTTTGTGGCTACAGCCAATAACAGTTCAAGCATACCTTCCGTCCTGTATGACAGGATGAACTCAATTGAAATCCTACCCTACAGTAACCAGGAGAAGTTTGAAATCTGAAAAGGCATATTCTGCCGAAAGCAAAAGCAGCTTATCAGCTGTGTGGCAACCAGCTGAAGGTTGCCTCGAAGGTTATTGAAAAAATCGTAGAGTCCGATCAGGGAAACGCTGGCATAAGAGGGATCACAAAGAAGATTCAAAAGATCTGCAGAGTTGCTTCCAAGGAAATGATAAAAAGCGGAGCCAAAATTTTGAAGATTATTCAATGCAGGAACTGGTGGATATTTTTCTGTCATTGTGCAAGGAAGAGGATATGTTCTGGACGAACAGGCCTCGCAATACTTGTACGGTATGATGGAAGGGTGCTTGATAAACAAGCCGGAGCACTTCTCCAATGGACGTTTTGTCAGAACTTTCAGCGCAAGGCATCCAAAGGGAAGTATTTCTGGGTATGCTCCACCTTTCAGAAGCAGGGAAAGGCATACTGCCCTTCAAAGCAAATCCCTGAACTGACGCTTATAAAGACAGCAGCCGAAGTCCTCTGCATGGATGGATTTGATGAAAACCTTTTTGCACAGTTGATTACCGAAATACGAGTGCCGGAAGCAAACCGGATTGAATTTGTTTTCAAGGACGGGCATGTTGTCGGGAAAAATTGGCGTGACTGCTCTTGGGCTGAAAGCTGGACGGATGAAATGCGTGAGGCTGCCCGCCAAAAAAATATTGCGAGGAGGAATGCTAAATGGCACAAGCAAAAGCAGTAACAGTCATTCCTGCGACGATCAGCCTCTTTACGGCGGCACCACTGAACAGGCCGGCTAAAAAGCGCGTGGCCGGTTATGCAAGAGTGTCAACCGATAACGAAGAACAGCTTACCAGTTATGAGGCACAGGTAGACTACTACACCAAACACATCCTCTCAAATCCGGAGTGGGAGTTCGTCGAATTATATACCGATGAAGGCATAGGCGCTACCTCCATTAAAAAGCGAGACGGCTTTAATCGTATGATTGCAGATGCCCTGGAGGGCAAAATTGACCTCATTATCACCAAATCAGTCAGCCGCTTCGCAAGGAACACAGTGGACAGCTTGACCACAGTTAGGCTTCTTAAGGAAAAAGGTATCGAGATTTATTTCGAGAAGGAAAACATCTGGACACTTGACTCCAAGGGCGAGCTGCTCATTACGATTATGTCCTCGCTGGCGCAGGAAGAAAGTCGTTCCCTATCTGAAAACGTGACCTGGGGGCAGCGGAAACGGTTTGCCGACGGTATGGTCAGCCTACCATATGCTCGTTTCCTTGGTTATGACAAGGGTGAGGATGGTCTTCCGCAGATTAACGAAGAAGAAGCGGCTATTGTTCAGCTTATTTACGCCCTTTTTCTTGAAGGGTATACACCTCATACCATTGCCAAGCGGCTAACCGATGACGGAATACCCTCGCCAGGCGGTAAAGACAGGTGGATGCAGGGCACCATTAAGAGCATCCTGACGAACGAAAAGTATAAGGGCGACGCCCTGCTTCAGAAAAGATATACGGTGGACTTCCTCACCAAAAAGACGAAAGTTAACGAAGGTGAGGTTCCTCAATACTATGTTGAAAATAGCCATCCCGCAATTATCTCGCCGGAGGTTTTCGACATGGTGCAGGCTGAGATGAAGCGCAGAAAGACAGCGCCCAATCGCCACAGCGGAACCGGGATCTTCGCCAGTCGTATAATCTGCGGTCAGTGTGGCGGTTTTTATGGCTCCAAGGTCTGGCACTCTATCAGCAAATACCGTCGCACCATATATCAGTGTAATAATAAGTTCAAAAGTGAAGAAAAATGTGGGACGCCACACCTAGATGAGAATACCATCAAAAGGTTGTTCATAAAGGCGGTTAATAAGTTACTTACCGACAAGGTGGAGATACTCGCCAACTTCGACACGGTGAAACAGATGCTGTTCGATACCACTGCCCTTGACGCTGAGCACGACGAACTGCAAAGCGAGATGGCTGTAGTCGCAGAGATGATACAGAAATGCGTGGATGAAAATGCTCGCATCGCACAGAGCCAGGACGATTACCTCCGACGGTATGAGGGACTGGTCGACCGCTTCGAGAAGGCTAAGCGTCGGTTTGAGGAAGTCTGCAATCTGATTTCCGAAACAAAGGCCCGTCGGGAGAAGGTAGAAGTCTTCTTAGACAACCTGATAAAGCAGGATGGCTTGATATCCGAGTTCGACGAACTTTTGTGGTACAGTCTTGTTGATTTCGCCACTATTTACTCCGAGGACAATGTGCGGTTTACGTTGAAAGACGGGTCAGTAATATTAACGGACTGTTTGAATCACAATAAGTTAGCCTAAAAGCTTGTGCTTTTTTTTGCATTTGATACCTTGTATAATGTGAGCATTCTTCATAAAGACCACTCTGTAATTGATACAATATTCGTATCTATAACAGAGTGGTTTTTTCTATGCGAAAACCCTGTAAGTTAGCCGAACCGATCTATCCTTCCCTGCAGCTTATGGCTTCTGTGAAAAACGCGCCGGGTAGTAAGCTGTGGCATAACTTCAGAGGAAGTAATATTTTTAGATAATTGTGCCAATAATAGAAACAAGCATATCATGTTAGGAGAATCCACCATGAGCAAATTTGTTTCATTTTTCGTTAATTTATGCAAATATACTGGCCCCAAAAATGATGAGGGTGGATTTGAATTGCTTGAAGAAGATTTCGAGGGTATTGAGGTTGAAGAAACGCCTTCGGAAGAATACGACCCTCAACAATCGATTGAAAAAAAAAATCAAAAGTTATGCATAAGAAAAAGAACACAACCGGAGCGTCGTCTAATAAAGGTATTGTATCGGATAATATCGATATGACTACCGCTTATATAAAAGAGACTTTTTGTGTACCTCGTAATCAGGATATTATGCTCAGAGAGTTTAGAATTGCACACAAAACAAAGGCGTTGCTTGTTTCTGTTGATGGGATGGTAGATAGAACAACAATTAATCAATTTGTTTTGCCCCAGCTTATGAAGCCTGAGGGCTTTAAGGATTTTTCTGGGAAGAACCTTATTGAGTATATTACAGAGAACGTCTTGTCAATCTCTCAATTAACAAAGATATCAGACTATGACAGCATAACCACACAAATTTTAAATGGATTATCAGCTCTTTTTATCGATGGGTGTTCGGAAGCGTTATTAATAGAAAGTCGCGGTTACGAAAAAAGAAACATTGAGCGGCCTGTAACTGAGCAGGTTGTTCGTGGTTCCCAGGAAGCTTTTACCGAAAACCTTCGAACCAATCTTACTCTTCTGAGACGCATTATAAAAAATCAAAAATTGATTACGGAAATACTGCAGGTCGGTAAAACGAATAAAGTAAACAGTGCCATTTTGTATATTGAAGGAATTACAGACCCAAAGATTGTAAAAGAAGTACGGAGAAGGATCAAAAATATAAACGTCGATTTTGTTGAAGGTAATGGTATGCTTGAACAAATGATAGAGGATAAGCCATTCGGGATTTTTCCTCAGGTAGTGTCTACTGAGCGGCCAGATAGGGCTTCATCGTTTTTAATGGAAGGGCAGGTTATTATTATCGCCGAAGGCTGCCCATTCGTAATGGCCGTTCCCACCTCTTTCTTTAGATTATTCCATTCTTCTGAGGATGTATCACTACGATGGCAATATGGTACATTTATTCGTCTTATCAGATTGTTGGGGGTAATATCGGCATTGCTCCTTCCTGGCTTATATGTTGCATTATCTTTATATCATATTGAATTGATACCTACCCCACTCCTGCAATCCGTAATAAGAGCAAGAGCTAATGTACCATTTCCCACTTTAGTAGAATTGCTATTGATGGAAATATCTTTTGAATTGATTCGCGAGGCTGGTGTTCGTATTCCAGGCGTAATTGGTCAAACACTTGGCATTGTCGGAGCCTTAATACTTGGGCAAGTTGCAGTTACGGCAGGTATAGCTAGCCCCCTGCTTATAATTATTGTCGCTATTACTGGTCTGGGCAGCTTTACGATGCCAAACTTTTCAATGGCAATCAGCATAAGAATTTTAAGGTATTTCATTATTATTGCAGGCGGTATTGCTGGCTTCTATGGTGTACTTTTGGTACTCACTGTTATTTTAGCGTTGGGCTGTAACATGAAATCTTTCGGAGTGCCATTTTTTGCTCCAATTGCACCTAAAACAAGAACTAATCCAGATGTAATTATTCGTCAACCAATTTATAAACAGGAAATGCGCTCAGATGTGTTTAATACACCAAACAGAAGAAGAACAGGAAAAGTATCTCGTAAATGGACTGACGAATAAAGAGGACGTGATAGTTGATGCTTAGGGAAGGAAAATTTGGTGTCCAAGAAGCTGTTAGCTTTACAACAATTGCCATTACAGCAAAGGTTTTCTTTTCGAGCCCAACTTATGTCGTTCAGATTGTCGGAACCTCAGGTTGGCTCATGACTTTAATTTCTGCCTTTACTACGGGGGCAGCTTTTTTCTTTGTCTACAGACTTTTAAGGCTGTTTCCAGGCAAGAATATAATTGAGATAAATACCCATGTATTGGGAAATGCTATCGGTTCGTTTTTTTCCTTACTGTTGTCCTTTGTGTTATTACTAACCGCAGCACTAAATCTTAGAGAATTTATTGAAGTAATAAATGTCTATGTACTGCCGTCAAGTCCACCAGATTTTATTCTATATTTGTTTGTAACGGTTTTGATTATTCTGAGTTTTTTAGGATTGGAGACGCTTGTACGCTTTTCAAAACTTATGGCATATATACTCTTAGCCGGCTTTTTATTAATTATAATTATTTCGGTAAAGTACTTCGAGTTAAGCAATCTTTTTCCCATTTTTGGTCATGGGTTTAATCAAACCTTTATCAACGGCATAAAAAGAAGTTCGGCATATGGTGAGATTATGATTATCGCTGTTATTGCGAAATCATTACATGGAATTAAATATGCTAAAAAAGTAAGTATTGCAACGTTAATATTATCTGCATGTATTGTAACACTATCCCTATTGTCATTTTCTCTTATATTTCCTTATTATGTAGTGTTACTGATAAGCTAAAGTGTCCAGAAATAGATGTTAATAATTGTCCAAAATCTGCTTGACTCTGTGACCACGAATACTTAATGGGTTTATCGCTTTTAGCATTACCGGTTAAAATGTGGCC
>JAAYJG010000116.1 GCA_012523055.1 Ruminiclostridium sp.
AGATGGCGGAGTATGGCTGGAAATTGTTCTGCTATGCGTTGGTGCTGCTGGAATGGCAATCATTGCGATATCCTCAAAGAAACAGAGAGCTTTCGCTGCCCTGTAAGAAATATAACGAGGCCCGATGTCCCCCCGCCCCACCTCTTAACGTATTTTCAGCCCTTGGCTGAAAAACGTGTGGTGGCGGGTACCGATTACCTTAATCAGGCGGCGAGCATATCTCCCGCCTCGATATAACAGTGTGTTGCGATTGCAAGCAATCGCTTCCGTTGTTATAAACGGCCTGCTTCACGCGGGCCGTTTTATTTTCCTCATATTACTAAAAGTCCCCCGCCACATTGCGCAGAAGGCACCAGCCAGGGCATAAACAGGGACGAATTGAGCCTGCCAATACAACAGGAATTGGCTTATTCCTCAACCCTTTTCACTCTTTTTTTGCAGTTGGAGCATACCCCGTAGATTTCCAGGCGATGGCCAGCCGGCTCAAAGCCCTCATGGCTGCATACGGCACTGGCATATTCGTCGATGGGGCAGCCCTTCACCGATATCACTCGATTGCAGCCAACACAAACAAGGTGATGTCTGTGATCCATCCGGTTATACTCATAGCACGATCGACTGTCATCCATCCATGTGGTTTTCATGATAAGTGACTTTTTCACAAGCGTATCCAGGGTTCGGTAAACCGTCGAAAGGTTAATGGAGGGTTCATTCCTTTTCAGTATCAGAAAAAGTTCATCCGCCGTCATCGGAATATGGGCCTGATTCAATACTTCAAGAACCAACGCTCTGGTCTTCGTATGCTTCAGACCTTTTCCCGCCAATATTTCACGATAACCCATTGCCATCAGCTCCTTCCAGATGCGGCTTTATTTCACGCATTTATCCCTGCTTGTTCAAGCTCCCTGATCCCTCATTGTAACTTTTCCCTTTATCGCTTTTACCAACAAAGTGACCACAAGCGTGATCACCCCTGTCATCACAATGGTGCCTCCGGGCTTCAGATCCCAATAGAAGGACACAAACAACCCGATCACAACAAAGATTACAGAAAACAGGACGGAATACCATACGGTCTGTTTATAGCTTTTTGCGATTTGCATCGCCGCAGCCACCGGCAGTACCATCATGGACGAAACCACCAGCGCGCCAACCACTCTTGCTGAAATGGAGATGGTCACCGCCGTCAGGATGGTAAATACCGTTCCTACAAGCTTCACCGGTATACCGGCAAGCTTTGCGGATTCCTCATCAAAGGTCATGTAAAACAAAGCTTTGAAAAGAAACGCAAACAAGGCCAGTACCACAGTACTTAAACCGACTACCAGATAAAGCTCGAAGGGGCTGATGGCCACAAGGCTTCCAAAAAGAAAGCTGTTAAAATTGCCGCTCTTGACAAAGCCCGAGAAAATCGCCGCAAGACCAACCCCCACAGACGTGATCACAGCCGTAGAAATTTCACCATATTTCGGGATGGATTTACGGATTCTTTCAATCCCCAGTGCTGCAATCACTGCAAAGACTACTGCTCCCAGGATCGGATTGATCCCGACCACCAGTCCTGCTGCCACACCCGCCAGAGAAGAATGGGACAAAGCATCGCCAATGGTGGACAGCCTTTTCAATACGACAACAATGCCGATGCAGGGAATGATGATTGCAATCAGAATGCCCACGATAAATGCATTGATCATAAAGTCATACCCGAGGATCTCTAGCATGGTTTTCCCCCTGTTCTGCCGCGATGCTCACAATTCAGGCAATGATGGTCATGCAGCTGTACACCATAGCCATAAAGCTCAGAAAGCTTTTCTTCGGTCAGCGCCTGGTGAATATCATGCACCAACAAGCCTTCTTCGCCAAGGCACACCAGTTTGTTGGCATGTACGGTAATCGCACTGATGTCATGGGTCACCATCACAATGGTGATTCCCAGTTCCTCGTTCAACCTGGCAAGCAGGCAATAAAGGGCTTCTTCCGACTGAACATCTATTCCCACCGTGGGTTCATCCAGGAACATGATCTCCGGATCGCTCACCAGCACTCTGGCGATAAACACCCTTTGCTGCTGACCTCCCGATAATTTGCCGATCAGCTTGTCACCGTAATCCTGCATGCCAACTTCTTTGAGCGCGTTAAAAACCTTCCCATGATAATCCTTTGGTTTTTTTCCGAAAATACCTGTCCGGGCGGTCAGGTTTACGCCAACAATTTCATTGACCGTGGCCGGGAAATCACCATTGAAGCTGTTTGCCTTCTGTGAGACATACCCTACCCGGGACCACCCGTCAAACCTTTTGATATCCTGCCCGAAAAGCTTTATTTCGCCCTTGCCGGGGGTTAAAAGCTTTAGAATCAGCTTGACCAGGGTGCTCTTACCCGACCCGTTAGGCCCGATAATCCCCAGAAAATCACCCTTTTCCACGGTAAAACACACATCCCTGAGGATTGGCTTCCCCTGGTAGGCGAAAGAAAGATCCTTTACTTCCAGAACATTTTCCATCTTTAACCTCATATAGCTGTTATGTTTATCAAATACTCCTAAGACCCCTGCCTCTACAGGCGGGGGATAAACCGATTTCTGCTTCAGTGGGGGTACAATCCCCCATTGAAGGGCATTTGATAAAATGCTCGCGGACCGTTCATAATTATCAGAGATAATTATGAACTAGTTGCACACAAAACGCGTAAATCACACACAAAAACATTGATGTTTTTGCGTGTAGAAGGCGCTTTCAGCGCCCGCGTTTTGGCGCACAATTCGCGCAAGCGCTCATTGAAATTCCGTACCTGCAGCTTCTGTTTTCCAGGCGGGCCACAACCCCAGTACCTTCGCGAAAATGAAAAGCAATAAAGTGCCGAAAACACAACTGTTCCATTCTTATTGCAATGCCTGTTTCAGCGCTTCCAGGTTTTCTTCCATTACTGAAAAATAGTCTTTTCCTGCCCTCAGGTTCTCTTCCGACAGGCCTTCCAATGGGTTTAAAAGCATTGTCCGCGCCCCGGTTTCTCGCGCAATCGCTTCAGCCACCTTTGGGCTTGCCAGCTCTTCAAAGAAGATCACCTTCACCTCATGCTCCCGAACAAAATCAATCATTTCAGCCATTCTGCCCGGTGTGGGCTCGGAGTCGCTTGAAATGCCTTTAATGGCCAGCTGTTCAAGCCCATACGCATGGCACAGGTACCCAAAGGCTTCATGGGAAACAACAATTTCTTTTTTCATAAAGCCAGCGGCTGCCAGGCTGTAAGCCTGGTCCAGTGCGTCGAGCCTGCCGGAATAGTCTTCAAAGCGTTCCTGATAAAAGCTGCTGTTTCGGGGGTCTGCCTGAATAAGGCCATCACGGATGGCTTTCATTTGAAGTTTGGCATTCATCGGGTTCAGCCAGACATGGGGATCATACTCAAAACCTTCATAGAAATCCCCGTTGTAGTCTTCATCATGCTCATCTGTATGCTCAGAATGGGTTTGCGTTGCCTTTTCCATTGGAATATCTTTTGTGGTTTCCACGGCGATCAATTTCGAACTCCCAATGGAATCGAGCACCTTATCAGCCCACCCCTCCATGCCGGCGCCGTTATAGATAAACAAATCCGCGCCGGAAAGCCCGGCGATATCTTTCGGGCTTGGTTCCCAATCATGGGGCTCCATCCCCGAAGGAACCATATTGATGATGTTCACCTTGTCACCACCAATTTTTTGGGCAAAATCATACATGGTATAAAAGCTTGTGTAAACAGTTATTTTATCACCCTGTACAGCCGGTGCCGCACGATGTGCCGTGCACCCGCACACAAGTACGATGGTTAAAAGCAATACAAAAATCCCCGACTTTCTGTCAGTCATTTATAATCCCTCCAAAGAAGAAACATCAGGTTTAGTGAACGCTCGCGTGAAAGTAATAACAACGGCCTCTAGACCTTGTGGAAGCCTGATAATCCTTTCATACTTCGTAAAAGCTGCGCTTAATGCAAGTCAATACGCCCTGCTGGCATCTCACCTGTGCAAATGCGAATGGCTCGCATTTGCAACATTATTATACGCTATTCTTCTCAAAATGCAAATACTTATTTCCTGTTACTCCTGTAAGACCTGCTCAAGGTTTCGTGTCGTTTGGCGGCACCTGGGTCGTGACTGTTCATACCCCCTTTAATCAGTTCATAAGTTGCTACATTGAGTATGTGTTTTATCCTGAGCACAGAGAAGGATCTTGTCAGGAGTAATGCAAGATCCTTCACTTCGTTCAGCGGGTTGCGCCTGCTTACCTGTAAACAGTAACTTTTCTGTGATTGATCGACAGGTTTTGCAAAAGAGGATAGTCTATGATATACTATAATAAATCTTGAAGCAATTTCCGTTTATAATAGCACTCTATATGATGATGAAATTGCTTATCTTTTACCCGTTTTTTATAATACGGAATTAAATATGCTTTTATTTGCCACGACAATTTATCGTGAAGGCCTGATTCACTGAAAGAACCTATTCCAATAAATAAAGAGTTTTACCGCAAACGCAAATACTTATCGCGCAGGCAGTAGAGAAACTAAAGCAACCGGAGGTGTAAAATGCTTATAACTGGAGTCTGTACGTCTATTTTTCTACAGAGTTCTCTTTATATACCCGCATCTATAATTTTGGTTGTCATCTGTCTCATTGCTCTGATTTTTCTGTTCATCAACTGGAAAAAACTTCGCCCGCTCAAGAGATGGGGTACGCCGCAGGAGGGGCTTGGGCCAAAAGAGTGGGAACTTCAGATGGCTGAGCTGTCCCGCAGCCACAAAAACGTCAAGTGGAAAAAAACCAATTTCATCGTGGGAAATTACAATCAAATCGCATATAAAAGAATCAACAAAATCCGTTCTGACATTTCTGAAGCCACCTCCGATGTGATTTCACTGATCCCATCAGCCAGGTGGCTGTTTGATAATTTTCAGATGCTGTATCGTGAAATTAAAAAGGTGAAGACTACCGGAACCAACTACCTGTCCATGCCCGTCCTCAAATCCGACGAGTACCGCGGTTATCCCAGGGTCTATATTATCGCGAAGAAAATGGTTGAAATCTCAGGAGGGTATCTGCATGAAAATAACATTATCTTGATGATTCAAGCATACCAGAAGGAATGCCCGTTAACTGAAAGAGAGCTGGCAGTGCTGCCTGAAATGCTTGGACTATGCCTGCTCGAACGCATCATTGAAGTGTCGAAGGAAATTCTCCATGCCATTCATGCTAAAACGCAAGCCGAGGGTTTTGTCAGGGATAAGCTTGTTGAAAAGGACGGGTTCCTCGATATTGCCCCGCTTTGTGTCAAGCTGGACAATATTGGTGAAGATATCGTATTTCATTCCCATGTGATCTATCTGCTAAAAAATATGTCCGTGGAAGATAAGGATATAGAAAGATATATAACAAGCCATCTTAGCGATGGAAGCAGAGAACTGACTTCTGTAAAAATCTTCAAGGAAGAAGGCAGGAAAGAAACCCTGCTCGAATCCTGTATTCGTACACCCATCACCAGTCTGAGGGAATTGAACCAGATCAATGAGGAGGAATTGATAGAGGCACTTTCCGTTACAGAACAAATTCTTTCAAAGGATCCCGACGGCGTGTACCCCTTTATGGACAGCAGCAGCAGGGGGTTATACCGATCCATGGTCGAAAAGCTTGCCGTACGACATGGGCTTGAAGAAATCGATGTGGCCAGGGAATGCCTGAAGCTTGCTGAAACAGGGATGGAGCATATTTACTGCCCCCACCATGTGGGTGCCTATCTTTTCGGAAGAGGGTATTCTGTTTTAAAGGCCAGCGTTCTAAACAGGCCTGCTCCGGTGCTCGCAAAGGATCCCAGGCGTTTCAGCGGGGCACTGTATTTTCTCACACATTTATTCTTCCTGACAGGTCTGGTGTTTTTACTTCTTGGTGCATTTTATTTGGCAGGCTATAGCGACGAACCCTATCGCAGCATTGTCATGTTAATCGTCTCTGCACCGCTTTTATTCACTGCTTCACGGAAAATAACCGACAGCATCACGAAGGGGATAGTTCCCGTTCAAAGGCTGCCATTAATGGATTATTCCGAGGAAATCCCCGACAGTGCCAGAACCTTCCTGGTCATGCCGGTCATTCTGTCAAGTAAGGATCAAGGGCTTGAATATGCCGAAAAACTACACAAGCATTATCTGGCCAACAAGCAGCCAAACCTCTATTTCGCGTTGTTGGTGGATTTTGCAGATGCACAGAAAAAAGACCTCCCTTCAGACGACAAGATCCGCGACGCATTAATCACCCGCATGGAGCAACTGAATAAAAAGTACCCCTCCACGAATAAACGGTTTTCACTGTTTTTCCGCAAGCGCCTGTGGAACGAATCTGAAGAATCTTATGTGTGCTGGGAAAGAAAAAGGGGCAAGCTGGAGGAATTTAATGCGCTGCTAAACGGCGTAAGCCCTGAAGAGACAACCTTTACCACATTGTTTTGCGACCGGGAACTGCTCAGTACTATCCAATATGTCATCACGCTCGACGCCGATTCTGATCTGATCAAGGACAATGCGGTGAAGTTGGTCGGCACGATAGACCATCCTCTAAACCGGGCTTTTATCGATCCCGTGAAAAAGAAGGTCACTGAAGGCTATGCTATCATCCAGCCTATTGTCAAGAACCATATCTATGAAAAGAACTCCGCGCTGTTCCCGAAAGTGTTCGGAGGCAGCTCCGGGTTAGCCAATTACTCGGTGGTGGTTTCCGACATTTACCAGGATCTGTTTCAGGAAGGCTCCTTTGTCGGAAAAGGTATTTATAATGTAAAGGCTTTTCACCGTCTTCTTTATCGGAAAATTCCTGAAAACAGCGTTCTCAGTCATGATCTGCTGGAAAGCTGCTATGCCCGTACCGCTTTTGCTAGCGGCATCAACATTGTGGAGAGTTTTCCCGGCAGCTACATCTCCTACGCAAAACGAGAGCATCGATGGATCAGGGGTGACTGGCAGCTCCTGCCATGGCTCTTCAAGAAAGAACTCAGCCTTTTGTCAAAGTGGAAAATAACGGATAACCTGATCAGCAGCCTGATACCCATCAGCAAGACTTTGTTCATTTTGCTGAATATTGTACTGACACCCGCAATCTTTTGGCTTTGGGTTCCCGTGGTATTGTTCCAGTTCGCTTTCGACATGATCATGCTTATCCTGGGAATCATCCTCCATCACATCAGAAGGCCCAGGCTTGCACTGGTTCATTCCAGGCTTGTTCTGGAAACCAGTTATATGGTGTTGAAGGCTTTCCTGGATATTATATTTCTCCCTGCGGCTGCGTTCAACGCCATGGATGCAATAGTAACCACACTCTATCGGATCATTTTCAGTAAAAAACATCTGTTAATGTGGAATGCGGCAGACAACGTTGAAAAAACTTCGCAGAACACACTAAAGGGGTACTTTATAAGCCTGGGGCCCTCCGGTCTGACCTTTTTCATTCTGATGATCTTTGCATCAGCATTTTCAAGCAGAAGCGTATTACTGGTGGCCATGTGTGGCACGCTGGCCGCGTTTTGGGGAACGGCTTTCCTCACGGCATTCTTCATCAGTAAAAGCGGTCGGGCTGTAGACAAAGCCCGCCTTGACAGGAATGGTCTTCTGTATGAAACCTCCCGAAGAATGTGGAAATTTTTCACAACATTTGCCACGAAGGAAAATAACTGGCTTTGCCCGGATAATTATCAGGCCTCCAGCTCTGTTAAGGTTACCACAAAGACATCGCCCACAAACATCGGGCTTCAGTTTCTGTCCATATTAACAGCCCGGGACTTCGGCTTTGAAACGCTCAGCTCAACGCTTGATTACATAGAAAACCTTTTATACACCGTCAACGTGCTTCCAAAGTGGAACGGGCACCTTTACAACTGGTATGACACCCGTACCCTCGAAGTGCTTCAGCCACGATACATATCCACCGTTGACAGTGGCAACTTTTACGCCGATATGATCGCGTTAAAAAACGGGCTGCTGGAGCAAAGGAACATCAGTATTTTAAGCACGGCTCTGTTCTCAGAATTAGCCATACTGGCCGGTAATACCGGCATGGAATCGCCCAGCTGTAATGAAAAAACCGTGGGAGACCTTTTAGAGAATCTCACCCGGATGCAGAATACAATGTACCATGAAGATGACGACAATCCAGCAAAAGAAGAACTATCCAGAATGATAGATCTGTTTAGTCAAGAGGTTGAGAGCTTCGAGCTTCATGGCTATGGTTTGCATGACAATATCACCCTGTCCGCTCTTACCGGGGGCGGGAATCAAGCGGCTGCCGATATGGAAGAAAGAATAACCGGGCTTTGCGGAACAATCGACAACATGCTTAAAAACGTCGATTTTTCCTGCTTGTACAATAAAAAAAGGATGCTGTTTCATATCGGATACAACGTATCAGCGAAGCTGGCCGACGAAGGCTGTTACGATCTTATCGCCTCCGAAGCAATGCTTACCAGCTATATCGCCATCGCAAGGGGTGAGGTGCCGGTAAAGCATTGGCAAAAGCTTGGAAGACCATTGACATTGATTCAGGGAATTCCCGCTCACGTTTCCTGGAGCGGAACCATGTTTGAATACCTGATGCCCAACCTTCTTGTAAAGGAATATGAGGGCTCTGTCTTCTCCGACTCGTCAAGGGCGGCGGTGATTCAGCAGATGCGGTATGCGAACAGTGCAGGCATTCCCTGGGGCATTTCCGAATCCCAATATCATCGCTTTGATGTGAATTCCAATTACCAGTATATGGCTTTTGGTGTACCAAAGCTGCGCCTTCAGCCTTCATACGCCCCCCCTCTGGTTGTCGCACCCTATGCCTGCATGCTGGCCCTTGAATATACGCCGGACAAAGCGTTGGATAACCTGGAGAAAATGAAAGAACTGCAGGCCTATGGGGAGTTTGGCTTTTTCGAAGCTCTGGATTTCAATGCTCCGGACCCGGTTCATATGACCGGCTATTGCATCGTCCGCTCGTATATGGCCCACCACCACGGCATGAGTCTTGTTGCCATCAACAACTATCTCAACGATGGAATTATGCGGCACCGCTTTCATGCAGAGCCCACGGTAAAGGCGGCTGAAACGCTGCTGGAAGAAAAACGTCAGACCTGGTTTGTTTCCATCTCGAGAAAAGGTTACACCGTGGATATCCGGAAGAAAACCCTTCATGAGGATGAAACCCTTACCGGCAGGCATATTCTTTCGGTGGCACCTTCTATTCCACAGGTGGGCTATTTCTCCAATGGAAGCTATTCCACACTGATAACCTCCGATGGGGATGGCTTCAGCCGTTGTGGAAATATCATGGTTAACCGATACAGGCCGGACATCTATTCCCAAACCGGTTTGTACATCTACATCCGGGATATCGAACAGAAGCGGTTCTGGAGCACCGCATACAACCCGGCAAAGGTCGAAGCGGATGATTACAGGGTCATACTTTCTCATCATCAGGCCGAATTCAAAAGAACCGATGGCGATTTGTCCACTTACACCATAGTCACCCTGTCCCCGCTGCATGATCTGGAGATTCGGAAAGTAACGCTGAAAAACTACGGAACCGAAAGCAAACAGGTCGAATTTACCAGTTACCTTGAGACAGCAGTCGACACCTATATGGCCGAATCAAGCCACCCAGCCTTTAATAAGCTGTTTATCGAAAGCGAATATATCCAGGAATACACTGCTTTCATCTCGAAAAGAAGAGGCGTTGGCAGAAATACAAACCCGTATGTGATGCATATGGTAAGGGCCGATACCGAAGAGTCCGTTCGTGTGGAATATGAGAACGACAGGATGCGGTTCATTGGAAGAAACAACACCCTGGCCAACCCCGACGCGCTGACGGGCAATATGCCCCTGACAAATACCTCGGGCTTTTCGAATGATCCGATTATGAGCCTTCGGGTCACTGTCAATGTGGAACCCGGCAGTGATGTCACGATCACGTTTATTACCGGCGTTTGTGAAAGCCGGCAAGAGGTGATGAAGGTTTGCGATGAAATGAGCGTTTCCTACAGAGTTGATGATATCCTTGAAAAATCCAGGCTGCAAAGCATTATGGAACTGAAATATCTGGGCATCTCTAGTGCCAGGCTGAATGCCTTCCAGGGCATTATCAGCCCGCTATTTTATCCTTCAAGGCATTTCAGGGGGCCCTCCGAAAGAATCTGGCGCAACTGGAAGGACCAAAACTCACTGTGGAGGTTCGGGATATCGGGTGATAAACCGATCATGCTGCTTGAAGTGGATTCGGTGGGGGAAATCGAAATCATCCGGGATGTTTTAAAGCTCTACGAGTACCTGAGAATAAACAGTGTAAACGTAGATCTGGTGATATTGTGCAATGCAAAATATGGGTATGCACAGGCACTGGGTGATCTGCTCAACTCCATGACAAGCTCACTGAAGATCTATGACAACAAGGATCAGCCGGGTATTTTCATCATCTATTCCTATCAACTGATCCCGGCTGAAACCGATCTGCTGTTTACCGTTGCCAGAGTGGTCTTTTCTGAAAAAACAGGGATATACTTCAGAAACATCAGCCCGGAAACAAGGAGTAGCGGCCGGGATAATCATTGACGGGGGGGATCAGTTTGTTTACCGATATAAAAAATTTAGAGTTTTTCAACGATTTTGGCGGCTTCACGGAGGATGGCAGGGAGTATGAAATCATCCTGGATGAGGATAACAAACCGCCTGCGCCTTGGATCAATGTGATTGCCACGAAACCTTTTGGTTTTACCATATCCGAAACCGGGGCTGGATACACCTGGGCATTCAACAGCCGTGAAAACAAGCTCACTCCCTGGTACAATGATCCGATTCTGGACAGCTGCCCGGAGGTAATCTATATCCGTGATGAAATCACTTCAAAGGTCATGACGCCTGTATCGCTTGGTAAAAGAGACAGGGGCGTTTACCGGGTTAACCACGGGTTTGGTTACACCCAGTTCAGGCATATGGAAGAAGAGATAGAACAGAGGCTCACTGTGTTCACACCTTTGCACGAGCCGCTTAAGCTATGGGAGCTGGAACTTACAAATCATACTGACCGGGAGCGCTACCTCACGCTGTTTTATTATGTGGAATGGGTACTGGGTGTTGGCCGGGATCATACAAAGCCCTATGTCATAACTTCCTATGATAATGAGCATGAGTACATGTATGCCCGAAACATGTATAATTACCGTTACAGAAAACACCGGGCATTTATTTTTTCCAGTGAAATGATCACAAGCTATACCGGGGACAAACAAGAGGTTCTTGGCCTGAAGGGATCCGTGCGGGAACCTCAGGGGCTTGACGGTAAATTCTCCTGTACCACCGGCGCCTGTTACGATCCCTGTTGCGTGATCGCAGTTCCCATAGCCATCGGAGCCAAACAAAAGCGAACGATCCTTTTCGGTTTGGGTTACAGTGATAACGAAGCAGAGATTCATTCGCTGTGCCGCAAATACAAAGACAGCAAAATGGCAGCAACAGAGCTTTTGGCTGTTAAAAGCTACTGGCGGGATATGCTTGGAGACATCCAGGTACAAACCAATGACAGGGCTATCGACCTTCTGGTGAATGGATGGCTTATGTATCAGACAATTTCATGCAGGCTGTACGCAAGAACCGCCTTTTATCAGTGTGGAGGCGCTTATGGGTTCAGAGATCAGCTTCAGGACACCATGTCACTGGTTTACACCCATCCGGAAATGCTGAGAGAGCAAATTCTTCTGTCTTCGCAAAGGCAGTTTGAGCAGGGGGATGTTCAGCACTGGTGGCACCCGCCTGACGGAGTCGGCGTAAGAACAAGGATCACCGATGATCTGTTGTGGATGCCATACGCGACAGCGCTGTATACCCGTACTACCGGGGATTACACCATTTTGTTTGAAAAAACACACTATATTCAGGGGCCCGTTCTGCCTGAAGACCAGCATGAAATGATGTTCGTGCCTGAGCAATCACCGTTGTACGAGACCCTGTATGAACACTGTAAAAAAGCAATCAACCATATACGCCTTGGTTCCCACGGGCTGCCCCTGATAGGCGGAGGTGACTGGAATGACGGCATGAACGAGGTTGGCATCGAGGGTCATGGAGAAAGCGTTTGGCTGGGTTGGTTTATCATCACAATGCTGGAGGATTTTATACCGTTATGCTACCGCATGAATGATCTGGAGTTTGCGGATAAATTAAAGCAGATGAGCCAAGCCTTAACCCATAATATTGAAGAGCATGCCTGGGATGGAGAATGGTACTTGAGAGCATTTTATGATGATGGATCCAAAATGGGATCCAAAGAGAATGACGAGTGCCGAATCGACTCCATCAGCCAATCCTGGGCCATCATATCCAAAGCGGCTGGCAGCGACAGGGCTCGCCGGGCTTTCCAATCCGCATGGGCAAACCTGGTACTCGAAAAGGAAGGTGTCTCTCTGCTGTTAACGCCTCCCTTCGATAAAACAGACAAAAACCCCGGTTACATTAAGCGGTATTATCCGGGGATACGGGAAAACGGCGGGCAGTACACTCACGGTGCGATTTGGCTGGCTATTGCGGCGACCATTTCCGGGTATGGCAACAAAGCCCAATCTCTGTTTACTATGCTAAACCCAATCCACAGCACTGCCACCAAAAAGGATGTTTTAACTTATGAGAAAGAGCCCTATGTAATGACTGCAGACATCTCCTACGAGGCTCCTTACACAGGCAGAGGAGGCTGGAGCTGGTACACCGGGTCGGCTGGGTGGATGTATCAGGGGCTTGTGAAATGGTTTCTCGGCCTACACAAAGAGGCAGACAACCTTTTTATCGCTCCGGCTGTGCCTGAAAGCTTTGGTGATTACAAGATCATATACAGGTTTAAATCTTCGGTGTATACCATCGAAGTACGACAAAGAAGCGCCCACCCCGCAGGCGCGAGGATGCCTGCGGATGTCCCCTCTGTGCCGATGGTGATCACCTGTGATGGACAAACACTGGAGGGTAACCGGGTTCAGTTGAAGGACGACGGGCAGGAACACGAAATAACCTTATATCTGGTGAAGTGACCCGCCATACAGACTGTAACAAAAAAGTATACCGAAGCTCAGGTATACTTTGCACAAGATAATGATCAGTTCCAGTTTACATGATAAGAAACGGGTTGTTTACCTCCCGAGCTTCTTTAAAAGCCTTAAATAGTGGTTTGCTTCCCGCAGGATATGATCACCGAGCAGGGGAGTAACGATTGATTTTATCTTGCATTGGAGCAGTCCCTGTGTTCCGGAAGCCTTGAAATTCCGTATTGCCATTGTAGCCTTAAGGCTCTCTTCTGTCACCGTTTTTTGTGGAATAGTCCCCTCCATAGCTTTCATCGCGTCTGCTGTCAGCTTGTCGAACTCATTGCCAAAATCATTGGCCGTATTGATCAAATCATTTTCAGTCGGATCAAGCAAACCACGGACGAACTTAGCGTGTTCGCCCATAATTCTGTTCCAGAACGCTTCCTGTTCCAGGGTTTCCTGATCCACATTCATGTCTTGTCTGGTCTGAAGCCTTTGTACCGTGCGCAGATAAAGTTTAGCTTCCCGCATAATGTGATCTATCAGCAGTGGATAATTTACAGTAAGCATTCTGCATGATAACACGTTTGATAAAATTGTTGTTTTAAACTGTATCAAAGCAGTTGTCAGTTCGATAGCCCTCTGATTGATGGAATATACCCTTTGCTCGATGACTGGATTCACCGTCATGAGGTTTCCGCCCATCAGATTGGTTTCCGCTTCAGTTATTTCTGTCGGTATCCGTATACCCGTATAGAAATCAGACACCCTCTCTGCCTGAAGTGTGTACTGTGTCACTACCTCTTCAGACCTAAGTACATCCTGGCTTACAATACCGTTGGCAAGTGATACGACCTGAGCCAAAAGCCTGTCAAACTCCATTCTGAATTCGTCCGCTCTTTGCATAAAGCCAGTATCTCTTGATGTAAAGCCAATTTCAAGAAAAAATGAGTGCTCTTTCATGATTCTTGCAAAAAGAAGATGCGTCTCTAAGGATTGACGCACAAAATCAAGGCTTGAAAGCATATCTCATACCCTCCTAAAAGTAATGATGGTTTATTTTATGTTAACTTTACAGCTTGTGCTACATCGTAAGGCAAATAAGGTAAAATTTAGTGCAGATCATTTTTCAGTTGACAAATATAAAAAATTTGAATATGATAGGCACATTGAAGGAATATTCTTCTCCGTAAGGGTATCGGAGTGTTCTTAATAACAGGGTTATGGCGATGATAAAAGGTATGATCCGCGGCCCCCTTCAGAGAACCGGTGGATGGTGTGAACCGGCGGGCACCCCAGGTCTTTCCGCTTTTGGAGCTGTCAATGACGAATTGAAGGTTTGTACCCTTTATCGTACTTTTGAGTGGCCGGTAAAATTGCCGGCAATTTGGGTGGCAACGCGGTTCCTTCCGTCCCATGGTTTTATGTGGGTTGGAGGGTTTTTTTATTTATTGAGCCGCTGCAGGCAGAACATTTTTAACATCCTTTTTGACAAAACGCTCTGCCATCGATGAGTATCGAAACGTAGATTGGTATAGGTAAAAGAACATTGTTTTATCGAAATAACATGGATACTGTTTTTGCAGGAGGGATAGTCATGCTTGATATTAAGTTTTTAAGATCCAACCCGGAGCTTGTGAAAGAAAACATCCGTAAGAAGTTTCAGGATCACAAGCTGGTTCTGGTGGATGAAGTGATTGAAAAGGACAGACAGTTCAGGGAAGCGAAGACCCGCTGTGATGAGATCAGAAGTCAGCGCAATACCCTAAGCAAGGAAATCGGCAACCTAATGGCAAAGGGAATGCGGGACGAAGCTGAGAAAAACAAGGCGATGGTCAAGGGAATGACCGATGAGCTTGCCGAACTTGAAAAGCTGGAGGAGAAGCTTTCCGGTGAGATAAGGGAAAGAATGCTGGTGATCCCGAATATCATCGACAGTACCGTTCCCATTGGCAGGGATGACAGTGAAAACGTTGAGGTTGAGCGGTATGGCGAACCGGCAGTGCCGTCCTTTGATATTCCCTATCATGTAGATATCATGGAAAGGCTGCGCGGTATCGATCTGGACAGCGCACGAAAGACTAGCGGCAACGGATTTTATTACCTGTGCGGTGATATTGCACGGCTGCACTCTGCAATTCTGTCCTATGCGCGGGACTTTATGATTGACAGGGGTTTCACCTACTATATCCCGCCATTCATGATCCGCAGTGAGGTTGTCACCGGGGTTATGAGCTTTACTGAAATGGAAAACATGATGTACAAAATAGAGGGTGAGGATCTGTATATGATCGGCACCAGTGAACACTCGATGATCGGCAAGTTTATCGACACGATCCTGGATGAGGAGCAATTGCCACAGGCATTGACCAGCTATTCTCCCTGTTTCCGCAAGGAAGTGGGCGCTCACGGCATCGAAGAACGCGGTGTTTACCGCATCCATCAGTTCGAGAAGCAGGAAATGATCGTTGTTTGTAAGCCCGAAGAAAGCCCGGTCTGGTTTAAAAAGCTTTATCAGAATACGGTTGACTTCTTCCGAACGCTGGATATCCCCGTCCGCACGCTGGAATGCTGCTCAGGGGATTTGGCCGATCTGAAGGTGAAGAGCATCGACGTTGAAGCCTGGTCCCCTCGCCAGCAGAAATATTTCGAGGTGGGCAGCTGCTCCAACCTTGGCGATGCACAGGCACGCCGCCTGGGGATTCGCATCCGCAACCGCGAAACCGGTAACTTCTTCGCTCATACACTGAATAACACCGTGGTAGCACCACCTCGCATGTTGATCGCGTTTCTTGAAAACAACATGAATGAGGACGGGTCAATCAATATTCCTGAACCACTGCAGATGTATATGGGCGGGAAAAAGGTAATCAAATGATTTTACCTTAACACCGTATGCTATATCACTTGCGTTTTGGCATACCGCTGGTATAAGTGTATACTGTAAAAATGCTCAGGATTCAAGGGTTTAGTACACATCCCTACCTTATCGGATAAATGCCCTTTCAGTGCTGGATTCAATCTATCGCTGACTGGGCATTTTGTAGTTTAAGGTTCGTAGATCCCGGTGGTGGATATTGTTTTATGGCGGTAATTGATATATGCTGGTACACGAAGAATATATCTTCATTTTCAAGGGGTTAGATGTATGGAAGACTTTAATGTTCTTGCCCGAACCTGGGACAATGAGCCACGAAGAATCGAGAGGGCGAAAATCATTTCTCAGGAAATTCTAAGAATGGTTCCCGGTTCCAAAGAACGAACCGGAATGGAGTTTGGCTGTGGCACGGGTTTGTTAAGCTTTTACCTATGTCATGAGCGTTCTTACTGCCTCAAAAACAAATTTCCCCCCAAAGAAGATTAATAATGCGCCAAGGATTATCAGAATCACGCGATATGGTTTTTCACTGATGAATTTTCGTGTTGTCCCAACAATACCGGACACCAGGGCATACCAGCCAAAGTCTGCGGCAGCATGCCCCAAAAAGAAAATAACTACACCGAATATACCAAAGCTTTCATAAGCCTGCAGGAGAAACCCAAGCCCGACAACAGCCCACCACAACAGAAAATAGGGGTTGGCTGCCGATATCAGTAGCCCCGATAAAACCATGCTTCCCGAGCGAGCCTGCTCGTTGTCGGTCTTCACGGAAACCTTGTTTCGAATGGAACCCAAAACCATGTCGATTCCCATCCAGGCAAGAAGAACCCCGCCGACGATTCCGATACCGATCTGTATGGGTTCAGACTGCAGTACGATACCAAAACCCATGAAAATGACAACAACCAGCACAAGCTCCAGAAGCGCATGCCCGGCAGTAATAATAAACCCGGCTCGGGGCCCCACGGCCAGAGACTTGCGAATGGTGTATGTCAACAGCGATCCTGGCATCATTGCGCCCGATAAACCAACCAAAAAGGCGGAAGTAAAAAGCAAAAACATTTTCAATCCTGCTTTCTAAACTTATTTACACCGGGGACAGGTTCCAGTGTAAATAAAGTAAAACATATTTACACTGGAACCTGTCCCCGGTGTAAATTCCCTAGCCCCGCAATATTGAACGGTATACCCGTATTCCACCCTGTTTTTCAATATCTTCCGCGTTTCCAAAGGTTTCTTCCATGATCTTTTTAAATGTGGAGCCACCTTTGTTATGAAAGGCCACCAGCCACAAGGCACCGCCTGGATGCAGGTGATGCGCGGCATCGTGAATCAATTGCGTGACAACCTTCTTTCCCGCGGCAACCGGTGGGTTTGTTACTATATCATGGAACAGACCGCCGTTTAACGCTTCGTAAAGATCGCTTTTAACCACCTTCACCCATAAATTGTTTTGCTGAGCGTTTTTTTGTGTATAATCCACCGCTCTTTCGTTGATATCGGCCAAAGTCATCACCAATTGGGGATACAAAGCTTTTAAAAACAAGCCGATGGCCCCATACCCGCAGCCCATATCCAGTACGAAATTCCCGGAGGGGATGTAATTTTCAATTAAAAGCTGTGATGCTTTATCCAATTGGTCCTCAAAGGAGAACACCCCACTGACTGAGGTGAAGCTGAGGGTCTTGTTTTTCCAGGTTACTGTGTAATTCTTCTCTCGGATCGGAGAATTGGGGTTCTCACTGTAATAAAAATCATTCATCTTTATGTTCCTGCCGCAATAATCTCTTTAGAGCTTCATATCCCGGAAGCTTCCTGACGTTTTCCAGATCTTCATCTTTCTCCACATAGCTGATATAGGTTGGGTTCAGCTTTGCTGCACGCACCACATCAACGAACGCGTCGTCGGTGTTCCCCGATATCGCCAGGTAACAAGCCCGGTTATAATACAGGAAAGAAGCATTGGGGTTGCATCGTATTCCTTCACTGATCACCACGATAGCCCTGTCCAGCTTTTCTTCGTTTTTATACAGCAGGGACAGGTTCAAAAAGCTGTACGGATAACGATTGTAGCCCCGGATCGATTCCCAGTAATATTCCTGCGCCTTCTGTTCGTAACCCATTTTCGACAGAACCACCCCAATATTGAATAGCGCTTTATGCTGTCCGGGCATGATTTCCAGAGCCTTTCTGAAATACCGCAAAGCTTCGGTGTTCCTGTTCAACTCTTCATAAACGGAACCAACATTGTTACAAGCCCAGAAATTAGTCGGATCAAGTGAAATTACCTTCAGATAGCATTCAATGGACTTCTGCTTGTCACCTTTTTCATAAACGGCATTGGCCATAAAGAACCATGCGGGTACAAACTCAGGGTTTGCTTCCAGTGCCTTTTGATACCAATGAATCGCCTTTGTATATCGTTTTCTGTTGTCGTGAAGAATGGCTACCCCGTAATATCCCCTGGGATCCTTCGGGTGATCCCGAATCGTCCTGTAATAGATTCTGGCGGCGCGAAAATACAGCCCCAGCTGTTCATACACCGAAGCAAGCTCCAGTAAATACTGCAGGGATTTTTTCCGATTCAACCGATATAAAGCCCGATAAATTGCAGCCCGGGCAAATAAAAAAAACTTCTTCATACTATACCTGTAACTATGACCAAACCAAACTGGTATCTGTGTTTGCCGTAAAGAATAATCAGAACCCCTATATCATCATATTTTCATTTTAGCTGATGAATCCTTCCCGGACAACCTCTCCTGTTCAGTTCAAAGGACAAATGTCGAGAAGATAAAAAGCACCAGGAACAAAAGCAAAGACAGATGAATATTCCTGTCCACCTTTGTATAGCCAAGCTGCTTCATTCTTGTGCGCCCGATGTCTCCCCGGTAGCAGCGGGACTCCATGGCTGTGGCCAACTCCTCGGCACGCTTGAAGGCACTAACGAACAAGGGGATCAGCACCGGGATAAAGCTTTTTGCTTTTTCCAGGATATTGCCTGTATCGAAATCAGCGCCACGGGATGCCTGGGCTTTCATGATCCTGTCGGTTTCCTCCAGCAGCGTGGGGATGAAGCGAAGCGCAATGGACATCATCATCGCCATTTCATGAACCGGGATCTTCCATTTTTTCAAAGGCTTCAGCATGGTTTCCAGGCCATCGGTGAGGGCTATGGGTGTTGTGGTTAATGTAAGCACCGATCCCAGGATCACCATCAAGCATAACCTGCCTGCGATGATGATTGCTTGCAGGATTCCTTCCAGCGTTATTTTCAGCGTACCCCAGGACAATAATACCGTTGCGCCGGGGTATGCGAAGATGTTGATCGCCGAGGTAATGATCAGAATGAGCAGCAGCGGCCGGATCCCCTTCAGTGTAAAACCAACCGGAACCTCACTGACCGCAAGCATGATGCCGGTAATAGCGAGCATCATGATATACCCGTAAATATTATTTGCCATAAAAAGCATGACCATGAGCAGGATGGTCCATATCATTTTCGTTCTGGGATCAGCCCGGTGCAAAATGGATTTCCCCGGAATGAACTGACCCATGGTGATATTTTTCAGCATAACTGCCTCCGGTTTCCGTCCATCATCCGGTTTAACTCTGAAACGCCCTCTTCCACCGTCAGAATGTCTCTGCGAATGTTGGGGTTATTTCTGTGAAGCCTGTAAAACAACTCGGTGACCTGGGGAATGTTCAGTCCCAGCTTTTCAAGGGTTTCCTTTTGGGAAAAAACCTTACGGGTTTTTTCAAGCATGGCAAGCCTGCCGTGATCCATGACGGCAACGCGATCGCAATAGCGTGCCACCTCTTCCATGGTATGGGACACGATGATGATGGTGATTTGCCTTTCTCTGCGCAGGGTTTCCAGAAACTGATAGATTTCGAGGCTCCCCATGGGATCCAACCCAGCCGTTGGTTCGTCGAGTACAAGAATGTCTGGTTGCATCACAAGAACCCCGGCAATGGCCGCTCTTCTTTTTTGCCCTCCCGACAGTTCGAACGGTGATTTATCCAGGATGTCAGGGGGCAGCCCGGTTATGGCAATGGCCTGTTCCACACGTTGCTTGATCTCGTCTTCTGACAAACCCGATTTTTTCAGACCAAAGCAAATGTCCTTTTCCACGGTCTCTTCGAAAAGCTGATCTTCGGGGTTCTGGAAGATCAACCCCACTTTTTGCCGCAGTTCCTTCAAGGCCTTGCCCTTTGGCACAATACCCGAAACCTTTATACTGCCCTGGGATGCTGAAAGCAGGCCGTTAAAATGTTGAATCAGAGTGGATTTCCCCGAGCCGGTATGGCCAATGATCCCGAGAAACTCACCTCTTCGGATTTTCAGTGTGATCTCCTTCAGAGCCTGGTGCTCGTAGGGTGAATTGGGCATATATACATAGGACAGCTGTTCAATATCGATAATATCTTCTGTTTCCCCTGGCGCTTCCGCTGTTTTTTCAGGTTCGGACTTGCCTTCGCCCATAAAGAGCACCTTCGAGAATAAATTTTCGGCTTCATCCAGAACCACCGGCAGGTTTCCCTTTTCAACAAGCCCGGCTTTTGAAGCCTGGAGGTATAAGGCAG
>JAAYJG010000117.1 GCA_012523055.1 Ruminiclostridium sp.
ATAGTAATACCCTCCCTGGGTTTACCGTTTCTTCAGTCAGTCCGAAACGGCCAGCCTCCCGTCGGGTCCGGCTGTATCAACCCTTAATCAATATATCGGTAGTTCCTTTTTGAAAACTTAACCATACTCAGAGCCATTGTTGGTTATAAAGTGAGGTAATGGTCCGCTTTTCTGAACGTCTCCTAATCTGCAAAAACAGCTCCGTCGATATTCGTAAAGACATTTTCACGCATTTCTGTGCTGTTCATGGCTGTGATGACGGTTCGGTTCTTAACGTTCACGACAAACGCCATGCGCTCCATGACGATCAGTGTATCCCTGACCCCCTTCGCATTCGCCTTGTCGATAGCGCTTGCCAACTTTTCCCTCTGCGCTTCAGTCAGGTTCACCTTGCGCAGCTCCATCCGTGTTTGAGCATGCTTTGAGATTTTTACATCCTTGTCCAGCTTGTCCTGAAGGATGTTTGCAAAGCTGCCTGAAGGTTGAGTTTTGGGCCTGTTTTGTACTTCACTGCCTGTCTTGACGGGGGGAGCCTGTATAATGGGCCTGTTGTTGTATACCATCAGCCATCACCTCCGGTTTCGGCTGCCTGCGCTGAGCCGTCTGACATTTCCTCTGTATCATTTACACTTTCTGTGTCCTGTGTTTCCCCTGTGCTTTCAATGGCATCTGTTCCAGCTTCCAGGCCTGGATTTCTCTCTTCCAACCCCCTGAGGGTTTTCAGAATTTCCGCCAAAAGCTGCTGCTCGGTGGAAACCAGATCGATTTTCCGGGTGGATTCAATGTCTGTTACGGGTACGACAACACTGTCGAGAATGACGTTATAATTGCCCGTGCTTTCATCCTTTTCGCCTTGTCTCAAGATACCTGTGATCTCAACATTCTGCCCTGTTTTTGCATCTTTGGCCTGTAACAGAACCTCTCTGCCCTGCATGCCTTCCAGATATTCTTCAATGCTGTTAAATGCATCCTTTTGAAGATCTGAAACGGTGAGAACAACTTCGTCCAGGGTAGCATAAATTCCATCGGAGCCCTTCAGGATTTTCGCAATGATGCCCTCCAACTCAAAGGGTCCGTCTTTGTTAGTCAGGATGGTTTTTGCCGTGCTTAACAAGCCGATCAGGTTGTTGTATTTTTCAAGCTCCATCCCCTGGATTCCCATCGGTGTTTCGGAAACATTGGTAATCTTATCGATGGGTACATCTTCGCCGTTCACCACCAGGTACACCACTCCAGCCTCTGAACGAACAGCGGAAACCTCACCTTCCACCTGCTTCACCTTCCCGGTCTCATTGGTTATAGCGGCACTGATGTATTTACCCATTAATGAGAAACCCATCGAATAGGAAAACGAGCTGTTCAGGTTCTGCATCTGCTCCAAAGAGCTGAACTGGGCGATCTGGGCGATAAAGTCCTGATCCTCCATCGGTTCCAGCGGATCCTGGTGCTGCAGTTGTGTGATCAAAAGCTTCAGAAAGGCATCCTTTCCCAGATTGTTGTCCACGTTCCTGCTGGATTTCGCTGCCTCCTGGGCCTCAATGATCTGATCGATATTGTTTTGGTTGACTGAACTTACCTGTGACACTTTTTCACCTCCTTTTTAAGCAGTCAGGTCAATTTCGGATGATTCGTTGGAATAATAGCCTGCCGCAGTACCGCCGTATCCATATGCCGGTTGCCTGAGACCCCTTTGCTGTATAGCTGAAGCTTTCGGTTCAACCGGAGGCGCTGCCTCATTGTTTCTGCTGTCCCGGTTTCCGCGGTGATCGCCGCCCTGCTGTCCCACTGAAACCTCCAGGCTTTGAACCATGACACCGCTCTTTTGCAGTGAATCCTTCAGAAGTTGCATATTGCCTTCCAAAATAGCTTTCACCTGCTCAGTTTCAGCCACGAACCTTGCGATGATTTCTCCGCGCTCATGAATGACCTTCAGAGAAATTTTTCCCAAACTATCGGGCTTCAGCTGCATCACCATTTCAGATTTCTCTTCCCGGAACATGGTTTCGGCCTTTTCGACGATCTGCGCAGTCACATCAGCCTTTAAAACGCTTTGCGGCTTC
>JAAYJG010000118.1 GCA_012523055.1 Ruminiclostridium sp.
AACGAGGTGTTAAAAATCAATATAGATATATAAAAAATCTGGTTTTAAGCAGATTTTATGCGGGATATGCGGAATTTTCTATCGCGCGATAACGAGGTTTCCTCGTTTGGAATTACGGGAATCCAGGTTTTAAGTGAATATTCTTATCGGTTGATATCTTATTGATTTATTTATCGAAAAAATACATTGGTCGAGTAAACTGTATTCATAAGTCCAATAAAAGCTTATTAACTCAACTTTCCCACGATGTTTTGGGTGCTTACCCTGCACAGCAGACTAGCGACGGCAGTGTGATATCACGCCTGCGTATATCGGTATCATCGCCTTCAAACACTACCCCCCAAATTGAGGCGGGAAAGTTGAGTTATTTAATGAAAAGTGCCTGACTTGTAAAAATGCTTTCCGCGGAACCACCTTCGCCCAGTTCTTCGAGCGTGTATGCAAAAACATTCATGTTAACAGTGTCTTTGCGATCAGTGCATACTAAGTCAAAATTCGTGGTATCAACCTGTTTCCAGTCTGAAGGGCATGTAATTTCAATGTCATAACCCGCAATAACAAAGGCCTTCCCCTGCTCATCACCGGATGTTGTCTTCCCGCAAGCACCCATCAGCACAACCAGCGCAATGATTGAGACCCACACACACATTTTTTCCATTCTTCTTTTCATTCTTCATTTCCTCACTTTCTGTCATTCGCTTAACTGAACTCCACAGGATGAATTGCTGTTTCATTCCATGCAGTAAAGCTTTCAATAAAACTGGTTCAAAAACATCGTTCTATAAACTATTTACTGAATTACCATCCAGCTTTTTTACCAGATAAATAATAAGATCGTCATCGACATAAACATGAGTTCCTGGCGCTACAGGTAAATTTTTATACATAAGGCCTTTCCCATCGGGGATGTAGCCCATTGAGGGATAGAGTCGCTGGGCTTTGCCATAATCCTTATACAGACCTACCCCCAGGCCGATGCTCGTGTAACCCTTTTCTTTGGCAAGCACTTCACAGGCCTGAATCAGTTTTCTGCCAATACCCTTCCTTTGAAAAGGCTCAGCAACGACAAGATCATTGATCTCCGGAATATTGTTTTCATAAAAACCGGGATATTGGCTTCGATAAATAAGGTGAACTGTTCCCACAGGCACATCATCCAGAAAGGCTATAAGGGTTGCTCGTTTTCCTAGCTCCTGCTCGGCAAGACACTGTTTCAGGTATTCAACCGAGCGTGAAATATGATGCTTATGAAGTTCTTCTATCACCAATGCTATCCTGTTGGTAACCAAGGTTTGTATAACAAGATTCATCTTTAACCTCGCAAGTAATGATCAGGTACCTTGAATATTCTACCATAAGCAACGATAAAAGTAATGGGAATATCGAGAAACTTCATCTTTCCACAATTATATACTCTTCCGTTGAACCTGCTTTGAAAAGCTATAGCCTGGCTTACGTGGGATAGGGTCTTGATTTATTACCCTTTACTCGATAAGATTAAACCATCAAAGACTCCGTCTCGCAAGGCAGGGCAACAGGCAGCAGTAAGGGTATAGCTTATGGTAAAATTGTTAAAGCATCTAAAGGAATATACGAAGGAAAGCATCATTGGTCCTTTGTTCAAGCTTCTGGAAGCCTCCTTTGAATTGGTCATTCCGCTGGTAATGGCGAGCATTATCGATGTTGGTATTAAGAACAGGGACTATCCGTATATCTACAAAATGGCAGCTCTGATGATTTTTCTGGGGCTTTTGGGTCTTGCCTGCTCACTGACAGCCCAATACTTCGCAGCAAAGGCAGCTGCAGGCTTTGGAACAGACCTGAGAAAACATCTGTTTTCTCATATCAACAAGCTGTCTTTTCAGGCTGTTGACCAGGCAGGCACATCCACTCTCATTACCCGGATGACCAATGATATCAACCAGGTTCAGTCCGGGGTCAACCTTGTGCTTCGACTGTTCCTCCGTTCTCCTTTCATCGTCGCGGGGGCTGCGGTGATGGCATATACGATTCATATGCGCATATCATTATTTTTTCTGTTTGCGATTCTGATCCTTTCCCTGGTGATATATGGAATCATCGCAATAACCATTCCCCTGTATAAAAAAGTGCAGAGTCGGCTGGACAGGGTGCTTCTTTCAGCCAGAGAGAACCTTTCCGGCGCAAGGGTTATCTGGGCTTTGAACCGGCAAGAAGATGAAATCAACCAATTCCAGTAATCCAGTGATGGTTTGATTAAGGTGCAGCTGCTGACAGGAAAGATATCCGCCCTGTTATATCCATCCACTTTTATGCTGGTCAATGCAGCAATTATTGCAGTGATCTGGTTTGGTGGAATTGAAGTAAAACTGGGTGTCCTTACCCAGGGTGAGGTTGTTGCGCTGATCAATTATATGTCACAGATTTTGCTGGCACTGTTGGCATTGGCCAACCTGATCATTGCCTTTACCAGGGCATGGGCATCTGGAGCGCGCATTCAGGAGGTATTCGAAATGCCTTCCAGAGCACAGGAGTCGCAAGAAAAAGACGAACCTCTTCCAGCAGTTGAAGCGGACGACATGCCTGTGATTGAATTCAGGGACGTATCTTTTGCCTATGCCACAGCTCAGGAAAACACTCTTTCCAATATTTCCTTTACGATTAAGCGGGGAGAAACAATTGGTATCATCGGAGGAACGGGCTCAGGCAAAACAACGTTAATTCATTTAATTCCCCGGTTTTATGATGCGACAAAAGGAACTGTTCTGGTAAACGGGCAGGATGTTCAGCGCTGCCCCCTGAAACAGTTGAGAAATATTTTTGGTTTTGTTCAGCAGCATGGTTTTTTATTTCGTGGTACTGTACGTGAAAATATGAAGATGGGAAAAAAAGACGCAACGGACAATGAAATCCTGAAAGCGCTGGAGGTTTCACAAGCCAGGGACTTTGTCGATAAAATGCCGGAAGGGTTGGATACCCTGATCGAGCAAGGAGGAAAGAACCTTTCAGGCGGACAAAAACAAAGGCTCACCATTGCAAGGGCGGTGGTGCGGCAACCAGATATACTCGTACTGGACGACAGTTCCTCGGCACTGGATTATGCCACGGATGCCAGGCTTCAAAAAGCCTTGCGGGATCGGCTGGCTGGAATAACCGTGCTGCTTGTGACGCAAAGGGTAGCCAATATCCGAAATGCAGATCGGATTATGGTCTTGGAAGATGGTCAAGTGGTTGGCTTTGACACCCACTCAAGGCTAATGGCTACGTGTGAAGTGTATAGAGAAATTTGTACCTCTCAGGGAGCAGATAAGGAGGGAACAGGCGTATGAAAACAAACCAAAAGACCTTCCGTCAAATCCTGTTGTATCTGAAACCTTATTGGCTTCTGTTGGTTCTTACAATTCTCCTTGCTGCAGCAGGTGTAGTCCTGTCCTTATATGTCCCTGTACTCACCGGAAAGGCAGTTGACTGCATTATCGGTCCAGACAATGTGGATTTCTCCAATCTACTGCCCATTTTAGTTCGTATCGGGATTGTTGTTGTGGCAGCGGCCGTTTCACAATGGCTGATGAACCTGTGCAACAATCGGATCACCTACCATGTTGTGAAGGATATCCGAACAGAAGCATTTGCGCACCTGCATAAGCTTCCTCTCCGGCATATGGACACCCGCCCTCATGGGGATACGGTAAGCCGTTTGATCAATGATGTGGATCAGTTTTCCGATGGCTTGCTGATGGGGTTTTCGCAGCTTTTCACCGGGGTTGTAACCATATTGGGAACGTTGCTGTTCATGCTGAGCGTGAATTGGGAGATTTCACTGTTGGTTGTGGTGATCACCCCTCTTTCGCTGTTTGTTGCAAGCTTTATTGCAAAGAGGACCTATTCCCTGTTCAGGCAGCAGTCCGAAACCCGTGCGGAGATGACTTCGCTGGTGAATGAAATGGTTGGTAACCAGAAGGTTGTGAAAGCTTTCGGCTATGAGGAAGAAGCCGAGGCACGATTGGATACGATCAATGAAAGGCTGCGCGGGCTGAGTATTCGTGCCACTTTCTTTTCTTCCATTACAAACCCCGCTACACGCTTTGTAAACGGCCTGGTTTATACCGGTGTCGGGATTGTCGGAGCATTCTTTGCCATCATGGGCAGAATTACAGTCGGTCAGTTGGTCAGCTTCCTAAGCTATGCCAACCAGTATACAAAACCCTTCAATGAAATTTCAGCCGTGATCACGGAATTTCAGAACGCTCTTGCTTCGGCACAGCGTGTTTTTGATTTTATGGAGGAGCCGGAACAGGTTCCGGATGCTGCCGATGCCGTGCAATTAGTGGGTGTGGATAGAACGGTCGATTTACAGAATGTATCCTTTGCTTATCGTTCCGAGTCACCCTTGCTTCAAAACATAAGTCTGAACGTCAAAGCAGGGCAAAGGATTGCCATCGTAGGGCCCACCGGTTCGGGGAAAACAACGCTCATCAACCTGCTGATGCGGTTTTATGACGTGGATTCCGGGCAAATCCTGGTCAGTGGGCATGAAATCAGGAAGGTTACAAGAGACAGCCTTCGGGCAAGCTTCGGGATGGTCCTTCAGGAAACCTGGCTGAAGACCGGCACAATTCGTGAAAACATCGCCTACGGCAGTCCGGAAGCAACAGAAGCGCAGATTGTTGAAGCGGCAAAGGCGGCACATGCACACAGTTTTATTAAAAGAATGCCGGAAGGCTATGATACGCATATTCTGGAGGACGGAGGAAACCTTTCTCAGGGCCAGATACAGCTGATTTGCATCGCGAGAGTGATGCTTCGTCTGCCGCCGATGCTGATCCTCGACGAGGCAACCTCCTCCATTGATACCCGAACCGAGATTATGGTGCAGCAAGCTTTCACGAAGATGATGCAGGGCAGAACAAGCTTTGTTGTAGCGCACCGGCTATCCACGATTCGCGAAGCCGATGTCATTCTTGTGATGAAAGATGGCAATATTATCGAGCAGGGAAATCATCAGCAGCTGTTGGAACAAAAGGGATTCTATGCGGAATTGTTCAACAGCCAGTTTGCAGTTGCGCCCTAAATACTGAAAATACTGAAAAAGCACACTGAAGTATAACAGGCTTGTGAGCAGCGGCTGTGATATTATCACCTGACATTCTTCTTTTCAGGTGTTAGTGTATAATTTCTGAAGGCAGAAAAGATGGCAACTGTATAAAAATGTAAAATAATAAAGGGAAGAGATAAAGTCTTCCCCAATTCATCAACATCATCTACAATGGAGTTTACGAAAAAACAAAGCAGGTGATTATATGATGGAATCGATTAGTATATTAGAGAATGTGAAAGATCTCAAGAATC
>JAAYJG010000119.1 GCA_012523055.1 Ruminiclostridium sp.
GAGATAATTATGAACTAGTTGCACACAAAACGCGTAAGTCACACACAAAAACATTGATGTTTTTGCGTGTAGAAGGCGCTTTCAGCGCCCGCGTTTTGGCGCACAATTCGCGCAAGCGCTCATTGAATGAATTTCAGAGGATGGATGTCATTGTCCATAATCCGGTATTCCTTCTTGCTTGCTTTATGGAACTTTATCCGCATTCAACAGTCTAATGGTGTACCACATCTTTTTTTGGAGGTAAAAAGTGATGAAAAAGAGAATCCTGGTTTTAATTTTACTCATCGTTTCCTTATCTGTCTTTGGGTGTGCGAAGATATCGGATTTGCCAATGGACAGTTCAGCCTCAGGGATGCAAGACCCGAAAACGAGTGCTCCGGAAGACAGTACCGTCGAACCGGAAAAAGATGAAACGATCATTGTAGATAAAGGGGATCAAGAGCCAGGTCCAGAAGAAAACAAGAGCGAAGGGCAAATCAATGAAGCTGTGATCACCGCCAACCGGGAGTTTTCATGGAACCTGTTCAAAAAAATAAACACAGAGGATTCATCCGGGAATGTTTTTATTTCTCCTTACTCCATTGCCAATGCCTTGACCATGGCTTTGAACGGGGCGGAAGGAAACACCCGTGTCGAGATGGAAAAGGCCCTGCAGGTAGCCGGGGTAACCCGGGACGATCTGAACCGGGCATATGCTGCCGAAGCAAACAGGCTATCAAAGCTGGATAAAAAGGTTACGCTGCAAAATGCGAACTCCATCTGGCTTCGCGATAGCTTCCAGGTGAAAAAGGATTTTATCGACAGGAACAAAGCTTATCTGGGGGCAGAGGTTCAAACCCTGGACTTTAGTGACCCTTCCTCGGTGGGGGTTATCAACAACTGGGTTTCAGATAAAACCAACCGGCTTATTCCCTCAATTATTTCACCCCCCATCTCGACAGAAACCATCATGTACCTGATCAATGCCATTTACTTCAAGGGGGAATGGACTACAGAATTCAAACAGGAGAATACCCAGGAAAAAGACTTTTACGCACTTGATGGTAAAACTGATAAGGTTCAAATGATGTTTCGAGGCGGGAAAATTGACTATTTGAACAATGATGAACTGCAGGCCGTGCGTTTGCCTTACGGTGATGAAAAGGTCAGCATGGTAGTAATTCTACCGAAAAAGGATCTCAACAGTTGGATAGACAGCATGAATGGGGACAAATGGAAGGGGATTCTTACAGGCTTTAACCCTGTATCCGATTTACAGCTGCAAATCCCGAAATTCAAAATGGAGTATGGTATAAAGGAACTGAATGGCGTTCTGAAAGAACTGGGGATGAGGGAGGCTTTTTCTGACGGAGCAGACTTCTCCGGTATTGCAAACAATCTGTTTATCAGTCAGGTTCTTCACAAGGCGGTTGTCGACGTGAATGAACAGGGAACCGAAGCTGCGGCAGTAACAGCTGTGGTTATGCAAGTCACTTCGTTTATCGAGCCGGTGTCATTCACCGCAGATCGCCCGTTTTTCTTTGCAATCGTCGACAATGAACAGGGGAACCTGTTGTTTATGGGCAAAAAGATTGCCGGCGACAGGGACTAAGAATGAAAGAATTTGAAAGTAAAAAGCGGCATCCAATCAATCGGGATGCCGCTTTCCTATGGTACGCCAATCATGGACGCAATATTACGGGCCAAAGTCTGCTATAGGATCAGATAATTGCCAGCCTTATACCCGGATTCAGATGTCATGGGGCTGCATGGCTTTAAACGATCTATGGCATAATCCCCCCGCCTCCTGGCTACATCTCTCACTTTTAGTCAGATCGAAGGATTTCATGTTTTATTTTCGTTTGGCATGACTTCAAAAAATGTACATAATTCCAATTCTCTTCGCTAAAGGTTGGTTTTGTTCAGATATACTCAGAGGGTTCCGAAAATAAAAAAGAACAACAGGATTGCCTGTTCACTTAGTTTACATAATTAAAATATTATCTTAAACTCCCAGTATTGAACCATATCTATAACTCTACCATTAGTATACGATAAAAACCCTAAACTGTCAAGAAAAAGAGAGAAAAACGGACTCTGAGGGAATCGGCATGCTCTGTTCGGATCAATAGCCTTTTGGAATGGCTGAATGCTATTTTGCTTTCGCGCGTATATCGGTTAAAATGGAGTTCCGGGTTTCGGGATTGCCTTGGTGCTCCAGGAACTACGGTAAACCTGAAAAAGTGATCGGGAGATTGGGACAACTCATCAAAACTTCATTTTACAGGAGGGGTTAACTTATGCCGGAAATGGATCATCCGGATTATCCGGAGGAGAGTAAAAACCTGCAATACACAAAGAAATATGTTCAGAAGGCTCTGCAGAAAACCATTGAAGAAAAGGAGCGTATTGATCAAAAGGTTGATTATGGCTTTAAGCACGCCAATGCGGAGGGCAGCCAGGACTATATCGATCTGTTGGTGAATACTTGTATTCAGGGGTACCAGGCCATCCGTGTGAAAAACCTGACCAAGGCGCTGCAAAAACCCTATTTCGCCCGGATAGACTTTCAAGAAGACACCTCTGATATTCTGGAAAAGCTGTACATCGGAAAAGTATCGCTGGCCAGAGAGGAAGACCAGAAGATATTGATCGTGGACTGGCGCGCACCCATATCAAACCTGTATTATGAAGGCCGGCTTGGAGATGCTGCATATGTTTGTCCGGACGGAAACATTGAGGGAAAGCTGAGCCTGAAAAGACAGTTCACAATTGATGAAGGAAAGCTGCTAAACATCTTTGACATTGACATTACTACCAGTGACGAGTTGCTGCAGTCCTGCCTCGGTGCAAACGCCGATAACCGCCTGAAGGACATCGTTTCCACCATTCAAGAGGAGCAAAACCGGATTGTCCGGGCAGATATGTGGAAGCCGTTGATTGTTCAGGGAGCAGCCGGCAGCGGAAAAACAACCATCGCTTTGCATCGTATTGCTTACCTGGTGTATACCTTTGACAAATCCTTTGACCCGGAAAGCTTCATGATCATCGCGCCCAACAAGCTGTTTTTGAATTACATTTCCGAGGTTCTGCCCGAGCTGGGCGTTGACAGGGTAAAACAGACCACCTTTAAGGATTTTGCCATGGATTTGCTGCGAAAGAAATTTAAAATTCAGGACGAGAATGAGAAGCTGGTCAGCTTTTCCGACAGCGAACGAACCCCTGACGAAAAAGCGGTGGACGAGCAGCGGAAGAAATGCTCCAGACTGAAGTGCTCCATGGAGTTCAAGGAGATAATTGATCGATATATTGCAAAGGTGGAAAAAAGCTATATCCCAAAACAGGATTTTCGTATCGGGAAAACCATTGTTTATTCTTATGATGAAATCAACAGTCTTTTTCTCATTGAATATCAACGATGGCCTTTCGCTCAGCGCATTGATGAGATCAAAAAGCATCTGACCACAGGCCTGGAAAAGAAAAAGCAGCAAATGAAAGCTGAAATCCAGCAAAAGGGCTTTGAGTTCCTGCAAAAAGTGAAGAACAGCACCAAAAGCCAGGAGGAAAAGCAAAGCTTGATTCAAAGGCTGTATCAAAGGCAGGAGGAAGCGATTGCGGAGCTGGAGAAAAGTGCCAAAAAAGCGGTAAGGGAGTATGTCAGGTTGATCGATAAGCCGGATCCAACAGAGTATTATAAGGATTGTATTCAAACTATTGTAGAAGATGCTTCACCACAAGATGATTTTTATACCCTTCTTCCATTCCTGAAAGAAAACTCGGAGAAATTATTCCGTAAGGGCTTGATTGAACTGGAAGACCTGGCACCGATGATCTATCTGAAATATCGCATATACGGCATGGACGAGAAAATTCCGGTAAAGCACATTATCATTGATGAGGCGCAGGACTTCAGTGCTTTCCAAATTTATGTGCTGC
>JAAYJG010000120.1 GCA_012523055.1 Ruminiclostridium sp.
CATGAAGCTTATTGCTTCTTGTTTAGCCATAATCAACAACCTCCCGAACGTATGTTTTCATATAAATTATACCAAACATGAGTTCGTTATACAAGAGATTACTGATTAAAAGTCATAGTCATTTTATACAATATTAACCGAAGGGTTCAATAAGATTATGCGTATATTCCTCGGTTCTGATGATCGAAATACCTATGACCATTTGAATGAGGTCGCGGTCCTCCGCACTATTCATTTTTGGAAAAATACTGACAATCCCGGCAGGCCCAAGCCCCGCGCTGCGATTGAGTGGGAATAGACGAACGAAGCCTCGGAAACGCCTTTACTTTAAAGGATTTCCGAGGCTTTACTTTTTATCATACCAGCTTATTGTAAGCTTTTGATCAGGGCAGCGGGGTCTATCACTTTCCCAATCATTTTGGTATCAGAGTTCTCTTCATGTAGCATCACGCCGGTATCTGCCGCCGCTTTCACATTACCTTTCGTCTTTTTCAGTATATAATAGCCTGAGTCCTGGTTTCAAGTTCGAATTCAAACAGTTATTGGATAAGCCTGACCGCCTGGATTGGAAGACTGTCCAGATCATCGCTGCCTGAAATGACGGTCAGCCCGGTTCCATTAAAAATGATGTTCTTTGCAATCACTCGTCCGTAAACAGTTTGCTTGGCGCCATTGAAAATGACCGTGCCGTTCGGCGCGTAAATAATTCCGTGTATTTCCGAGTTCGCGCCATTAAAAATAATATTTCCGGTTTCGGAATAGAAGCAGATTGCATCGCTGGGAGCACTGTACAGGCTGCTCCCATTGAAAACAATGCTGTTTTTTGCCAACAGGCACCCTGTGCCTGAAAAACGGGCTGAATTGACATTGATCTCACCGTTGACATAAATTGATGAATTCACTGTAACATTATTATCGTATACCTTACCGGAGTTGTAGAAGGTTCCGCAGGCTTGCGCTTGTTCCTTGATTATATCGGTAAAATCCGGCATATCCACAAAAGGTGCCCCGGGCACCTCGCTGCCAATATTCACGTTGTTCCCCGTTATGGTCAGGGTTCCTGCAGCTTCACACGCCCCGGTGATTGTAGATTTTCCGCCATGCAGGATAAAGTCTTGGTTTGTATGGGTACTTCCAGTAATTCCTGTGCCACCGCCATTAATAATCAATGCCTGGCTGGTGCTGCCGGAAAAAAGCGCATAATCGAAAGCTCTTCCCGCTCCTCCGGCAGCTGCCGCTTTTTGGTTGACCGTTACATCATTGAAGCTGAGAATTCGGGCGAACAGATATCGGATTTGCACCGTGCCTTGTATGTGTATTTCATTGTCATTGTTCTCAAATGTGACAATGATATCATCCTGGTGGAAACCGTTCTTTTCGATATACTCCTTCGCCGTGGCTTCGGCCTGGTTTTTATTCGGCAGCTCCCTTATCGCTGCCAGAGCAGCTGCGTCCAATGCATTTTGAAACTTGCTTTTTTCCACCGTTACACGGCCAATATCCACAACCAATGCGCAAATACCCAGAAGAAGTGATAATGCGATCCCATAGAAAACCATTGAGCTGCCGTTGTTTTTTTTAAGAACTTCAAAGGCTTTCATCTCATACACCACCTTCAAGACTATCTCCCCAAGTATATTTTACACCTCCCATATTTTTGGGGTATGGGCAATTGTAGCCATTGATATGGGTCTGTGGTCCCTCTGCCGCAGATTTACTTTGGCAAAATGGTAACAATCCCGGTGAAGCCGTCGAGTTCCACTTCGTCTCCTGTTTTCAGAACCTGTGTGGCGTTATTGGTCATGTAAATAGCCGGTATATTCATCTCCCGGGCGAGAATGGCCGGGTGATCATACGGGGACCCCCAATTAAATATGAATCCCTTGATCGCGCTCAGCCTGGAAAGAATGTTCTGTTCAAAATGGGTGCCATCCTGACATAGCCCCGATACATGCGCTCCATATAAATATTGTGGTTATCATTCATGATAAAAGCTTTTTCAGCCATCTCCAGCTTCGACAGGAATGTCCTCAACGAGAGAAGATGAGCGGACAGCAAACATTTTTCCTTCCGCTGCGATTGTGCCAAAGGATGTCGAAAACAAGGAAGAAAGCTGTTGAGAAAACTGACCAGCAAGGATCTGATGCCTTAGTTCACTGCTGAATGCTAAATATTGCTGCGGTTGATATGCAATTTTGTTATGCTTTAAAAACGCTTCAAAAAACTCGAAAGACAGCGCAAAGCCCTCCGGGACATCCATTCCTATACTAATGAGTCCTCCGAGGTTGGCTGCTTTACTGCCAAATCTGAGATAATCCTTCCTCTTGAGAGCATTTAATGATGAAATCATGTTTTTTCTGTTTCCTTTCATTGATAAGGTATTATGTTTCCTTTTGAGCGGGTGAGAGATTTGAAAGAAATGACTATGTTTTTGTTGGCATAATCTATGGTAACCCTCAGAAGTGAAGGCGTCAAGTAATTGCTCATAATGAAACGGCAGGGTAAGCCCCTGCCGGTTACTATTCACACTTCTCTTTACTAAGCTCGTAAGTTGCTACACAGGTATGTGTTTTATCTATTTGGCGCACTCAGCAAGCAGAGGAGGCGCTTCCACCCAATTCCGATTTTGGCCTTTGACTTAATGGAACATAGTCCCGACGAGGGGCAATACTCTTGTAAGCGGGGCGGATGATTTTACCATTATTCACCAGCTCCTCGATGCGGTGCGCGCTCCAGCCCACGATTCTGGAGATGGCAAACAGAGGCGTAAACAATTCTTCCGGAATATTCAGCATCCTGTAAACAAGTCCGGAATAGAAGTCCACATTGATGCTGACACCCTTGTACATTTTCCTTCGTTCGGCAATCACCTGAGGTGCAAGCCTCTCTACCTTCTCGTACAGGTTAAATTCTCTTTCAAAGCCCTTCTCCTTCGCAAGCTCTTTCGCATATCCCCTGAAAATAATGGCGCGGGGATCGGATATGGAGTATACCGCGTGACCCACACCATAAATTAGTCCAGCCCTGTCAAAGGCTTCCTTGTTAACAATTTTGCCAAGATATTCACGAATTTGTGCATCGTTCTCCCAGTCCTTTACTTCCCGCTTCATGTCCTCAAACATCTGAACAACCTTCACATTGGCGCCACCGTGGCGCGGACCCTTCAGCGCGCATAATGAGGAGGCCATGGCAGAATAGGTGTCTGTTCCCGTAGAGGTGATCACATGGTTGGCAAAGGTGGAATTGTTTCCTCCGCCATGTTCCGCATGAAGCACCAAAGCCAGATCCAGCAGGATGGCTTCCA